>JAPSIJ010000008.1:0-19634 GCA_031178805.1 Cellulomonas sp.
GTCGGGCCGTCGACCGTGCGGACCACCACGCTGGAGGTGTCGTCCGCCTCGATCGGGTTGGCGTGGTACAGGTCGAGCCGGACGTCGGCGACCTGCTCGGTGCGCGTCACGCCGCCCAGGTGCAGGGCGGTCACCACGGCGTGCGCGAGCGGGTTGGTGGTCACGCCGTCCACGACGTCCGTGCCGTCCACGCTCCGCCGGCCGGCCCAGGCGGAGCGCTGCCAGTACGCGGCCGTGCGGGTCCAGCAGCCGACGGTGCCGACGTGCCGCACGTCGCCGACGACGCCCTCCGCGATCATCCGGTGGGCGCGGTCCAGGGCGCTCGACCCGAACGTCTGGAAGCCCACCTGGCACAGCCGGCCGGTCTCGCGGACCACGTCGAGCAGGGCGGCGTGCTCCGCGGCCGACGGGGTGGGCGGCTTCTCCAGCATGACGTCGCAGCCGGCGCGCATGGCGAGCTCCGCGAGCTCGCGGTGGGTGTGCATCGGCGTGGCGACCACCACGACGTCGGGCCGGGAGGCCGGGTCCGCCAGGTTCGCGGCCAGCGTGGGGAAGTACGGGGTGCCGTCCGGCACGTGCTCCAGCGGGCCGGGGTCCCGGTGGTTCACGACGGCGGCCAGCCGCGCGCGCCCGAGGGCGGTGAGGTCGGCGAGCCGCTCGCGGTAGTACCAGCCGAACCCGCGGGGGCCGACGAGGGTCACGGCCGGGACGTGCCCACCGGTCAGCACGGCGCCACCTCCGGCTCCTCGCCGCGTCCGGCGCCCGGGGCGAGCGCCGCCTGCGCGCGGGCGGCCAGCGCGGCCGCCCCCGGCACGTCGAGCGCGGTGTCCACCGCCGCCCCGACCAGACCGAGCCGCAGCGGGGCCCCGGCCGGCAGCACGCGGGTGTGGTCCCACGCGACGGCCGGGCAGGCGCCGTCGTACTCGGTGGCCCGCAGGAACCAGGGCAGCGCCGGCCCCGGCTGCGCGAGCACGAGCGTCACGGCGCGCGCGCCGCGACGTTGCACGAACGCGACCCACGGGCTGGTCGAGCCGTGGGCCACCGCCTCGCCCGCCCCGCCGGCGGACAGGACCGTCGTGCCGTCCGCCGTGCCGAGCCGCCACAGGATGCCGCCGTAGCCGGCGCCCGCGCGGCCGTTGGTGGCCGGGCTGTCGAACCGGACGTCCGCCGCGCCCGCGGTGAGGTCGCTGGTCCAGCCCAGCGCCCAGCCCCCGTCCGGCAGCAGCGCGTGCGCGAGCCGGCGGCGCTCGGTCAGCAGCACGTCGCCGGCCCGGTCGCGGTAGCGCAGCTCCTGGGTGACCGCGCCGGGGGAGACCGCGGTGGTGACGGGCTCCTGGCGGCCGTGGTTGTCCAGCAGCGTGGAGCCGCGGCCCCGGACGTAGGTGCGCCCGCCCCAGAAGCTGGTGCCGTTGACGACCGGCAGCGCCATCGACACGCCCACGTGGTGCACGTGGTCGGCGGGCCGGACGTCGGTCAGCGGCACCCCGCCCGCGGTGCGCACCGGGTGCAGGTACGGGCGCGGGGCGGCGGTCTGCGCCATGTCGCTGCCGTCGCGGTACTCCGCGAGCACCTGGCCGCCGCGGAGCAGCCGGGCGCCGTGCGCACCGTCCGGGGACCAGGCGGGGGCCCCGTCGGCCGTGGTCTCCCCGGGCGCGCGGCCGTGGTCGGGGGCGGGCCGCGGGGAGGGGTGCGGGCGGGCGGGGGGCGCGGTCATGCGGGTCACCTCGTCGTGTCGCGGGTCGGTCTCCGGGCGCACCCGGTGCTCCGGACGCTAGCGCGGCAACCGGTTTCCCGCCAGACCCTCCTCGGTCGCGGCGGCCCGCGGGCGCGCGCCGGTCAGGGCGCGGGGACGGGTCCCGTGCTGGCGCGCTCGCGCAGCCGCGTCTCGAGCCACAGCGTCTCGGGCGCGTCGGCGCCGGCGACCGCCGCCCGCAGCCGGGCCCAGGCCTGCCGGCCGAGCTCGGCGTGCGGCACGGCGACGGTGGTCAGGGCCGGGACGGCGTACCGGGCGAGCTCGATGTCGTCGAACCCGACCACGCCGACCGCGCCCGGCACGTCGGCGCCCGCCTCGCGCAGCCCGGCGAGCAGGCCGAGCGCGACGAGGTCGTTGAAGCACACGGCGGCGGTGGCACCCGTCGCCAGCACGCGGGCGGCGCTGCGGTGGCCGTCGTCGACGGTGCCCCCCGCGTCCAGCACGGTGACGGAGAGGTCCGGGTGGCGGGACCGCGCCGCGTCGAGCGCCGCGCGGCGCCAGGTGTCCGGCGCGCTGCCGCCGGGGCCGGCCAGGTACACCAGCGCGGTGTGCCCCGCGGCCACGAGGTGGTCGAGCACGGCGGCCGTCCCCGCGGCGTAGTCCACGCACACGCTCGCGGTGCCGGCGGACTCGCGGTTCACCAGCACCGCGGGCGCGAGCGCGGGGAGCAGGGCGGCGAGCTCGTCGTCCGGGGCGCGCGGTGAGACGACGAGCACCGCGTCGCAGCGCCGCCGCGCCTCGGCCAGGATCTCCGCCTCCTCCTCGGGGCGCTCCTGGGTGTCGGCGACCAGCACCCGGTACCCGTCCGCGGCGGCCGCCGCGGTGACGCCGTGCAGGATCGACTGGAACATCGGGTTGCCGAGGTCGGGCACGACGAGGGCGACGGTCTCCGTGCGGCCGATGGACAGGCTGCGGGCCAGGGTGCTGGGCCGGTAGGCGAGCCGCTCGGCGGCGGCCCGCACCCGGTCGGCGATCTCCGGGTCCACGGTGGTGCGGCCGTTCATCACGCGGGACACCGTGGCGCGCGAGACGCCGGCGGCCGCGGCGACGTCCCCGATGGTGGTCGGCCCGGCGGTGCGGTCGCTGCGGGGTCCGGGTCGGGCCATCGGCGCTCCTCGATCGGGCGCCCGGTCGGCTGGTCCGGGCGCGGACCAGCCGACGGTACACCAGGGGAGAAACCGGTCCCGGCGCGCGCGCCGCGACGGCCCAGGAGACCCTGCCGCGCCGCTCGGACCGGGGATACGCTGGTGGCTGGAAACCGGTTCCCGATCGAAGGAGATCCCATGCCCGCCCCCGACCGACCCCGACGGCGGTTCGCCGTCGTCGGCACCGGCTCCCGCGCGGAGATGTTCGTCCGCGCCATGGCCACCACGCACGCCGACGTCGCGGTGCCCGTGGCCCTCGTCGACCCGAGCCCCACGCGACGGGCCTACTACGACGAGCTGCTCGCCGGCCACGGCCTGCGGGCGGAGCACCTCGGGCCCGAGGACCTGCCCGCCCTGCTGGACTCCGGCCGGGTGGACGCGGTGGTGGTGGCCTCGCCCGACGACACGCACGCCGACCACGTCTGCGCGGCCCTGGACCGCGGGCTCGACGTGGTGTGCGAGAAGCCGCTCGCCCACGACGTCGAGGGCCTGCGCCGGATCGGCGCCGCCGCCGAGCGCTCCGCGGGCGAGCTCGTCGTGACGTTCAACTACCGGTACTCGCCGCGCAACAGCGCCGTCCGCCGGCTGCTGGCCGACGGCGCCGTCGGCACCGTGACGGGCGTGCACTTCGAGTGGCTGCTCGACACCGTGCACGGCGCCGACTACTTCCGGCGCTGGCACCGCGAGAAGGACCGCTCGGGCGGCCTGCTGGTGCACAAGGCCACCCACCACGTGGACCTGGTGAACTGGTGGCTCGGCGACGTCCCCGAGCGCGTCACGGCCCTGGGCGGCCTGCGGTTCTACGGCGACGAGCGGGCCGCCGAGCGCGGGCTCGCCGGCCGGCCGGCGCTGAGCCGCGACGCGGGGCCGGGCGACCCGTTCGCGCTGGACCTGGCCGCCGACGACCGGCTGCGGCGGCTGTACCTGGACGCCGAGGGCGACGACGGCTACCGCCGCGACCAGGACGTGTTCGCGCCCGGGGTGACGATCGAGGACACCATGAGCGTGCTCGTCGGGTACCGCGGCGGCGCGGCCCTGACCTACGCGCTGTCCGCCTACAACCCGTGGGAGGGGTACCGCGTCGCGGTCACCGGCACCGAGGGCCGGCTGGAGCTGGACGTCGTGGAGCGCAGCCACGTCCCCGCCGGCCGGACCGGCGCGCTGCTGGGTCCCGGCGGCAAGAGCGGGCCGGCGGTCGACCCCAGCGTCGCGCGGGACGAGGACGCCGACGACCCGGTGCGGCCGTTCGGCGCCCGGCTGGTGGTGCAGCGGCAGTGGGAGCGGCCCCGGGTGGTGGAGATCGCCGAGGGCGCGGGCGCGCACGGCGGGGGCGACGCGCTGCTGCTCGACGACGTGCTGCGCGGCGCCGGCCCGGACCCGCTCGGCCGGCAGGCGCACTACGTGGACGGCGTGCGCAGCGTGGCCGTCGGGCTGTGCGCCAACCGCTCGATGGCGACGGGCGGCACCGTCCGCACCGCCGACCTCGGCCTCCCGCTCGACCTGCCGGCGGGCGCCCGGTGACCGCCGCGACGGCGCCCGGCGCGCTGCTGCTCCTGCACCCCGACGACGACGTCGCCGTCGCCACCCGGGACCTGGGGGAGGGCGACCGGCTCGCCCGCCCCGGCGCCGCACCGGGGGCGGCGGAGCTGGTCGTCGCCGGTCCCGTGCCCCGCGGGCACAAGGTCGCGCTGCGGGCCCTGCCGGCGGGCGCCCCGGTGCGCAAGTACGGCCAGGTGATCGGGCGCGCCACCGGGCCGGTGGCGCCCGGCGCGCACGTGCACGGGCACAACCTCGGCATGGACGACGCCGCCGCGACCCACGAGCTCGCGACCGTCACCACCACGCTGCCGGTGCCGCCGGGGCCGCGCCCGACGTTCCAGGGCTTCCGGCGCGCCGACGGCCGGGTCGGCACCCGCCGGTACCTGGTCGTGCTCACCTCGGTGAACTGCTCCGCCAGCACCGCCCGGATGATCGCCGACGCCTTCCGCGGACCCGCGCTGGACCGGTACCCCGGGGTCGACGGCGTGCTCGCGCTCACCCACGGCAGCGGGTGCGGGCTGGTGACCGCCAGCGAGGGGGCGCAGGTGCTCGTCCGGACGCTCCGCGGCTACGCGCGGCACCCCAACGTCGCGGCGGTCCTGGTGCTCGGGCTCGGCTGCGAGATGGTGCTGGCCGGGTCGCTCGTCGAGGACGACATGCCCGCGGACACGCTGGTGCGGGTGATGGCGATCCAGGAGGAGGGCGGCGTCCGCGCCACCGTCCGGGCGGGGGTGGCGGCGGTCGAGGAGATGCTGCCGCACGTCGCGGCCGCGACCCGGGAGCCGTGCGACGCGTCCGAGCTGGTGCTCGGCCTGAACTGCGGCGGCTCCGACGGCTACTCCGGCATCACCGCCAACCCCGCGCTGGGCTGGGCGTCGGACCGGCTGGTCGCGCTCGGCGGCACGTCCGTGCTGGCGGAGACCCCCGAGGTGTACGGCGCCGAGCACCTGCTGACCCGCCGCGCGGTCAGCCCCGAGGTGGCCCGCCGGCTGCTGGACCGGATCGCGTGGTGGCAGCGGTACGCCGCGGCCGGCGGCGGCAGCCTGGACAACAACCCGTCGCCGGGCAACAAGGCCGGCGGGCTCACGACGATCCTGGAGAAGTCGCTGGGCGCGGTCGCCAAGGCGGGCCAGGCGGACCTCGCGGCGGTCGTGGAGTACGCGGAGCCGATCCCGCGCCCCGGGCTCGTGTTCATGGACACCCCCGGCTACGACCCGGTGTCCGTCACGGGGCTGGTCGCCGGCGGCGCGACGGTGGTGTGCTTCACGACCGGGCGGGGCTCGGTGTTCGGCAGCCGGCCGGCGCCGTCGCTGAAGCTCGCCACCAACTCCGAGGTGTACCGGCGCCAGCGCGAGGACATGGACGTCGACTGCGGGCGGATCGTGGACGGCGGCGCGAGCGTCGCGGAGGTCGGCCAGGAGATCCTCGACCGGGTGCTGGCGGCCGCGTCGGGGGAGCCCACCGCGAGCGAGGCGGCGGGCATCGGGTTCGAGGAGTTCGTGCCCTGGCAGCTCGGCACGGTGACCTGACGCACGGCGACGGCGCCGCACGCACGACGGGCGCCCACCCCGCGGGGTGGGCGCCCGTCGTGCGTGGCGGTCCGGGTGTCCGGGTGCCCGGCTCAGGAGATGGCGTTGCCGAGCTCGGTCGTGAACCGCTCCGCGGCCTCGTGCGGGGTGATCCGCTCGAAGAACACCTCCGACGCCAGCCGCAGCATGATGTCGGGCAGCTCGCCGGCGCCCGCGGGCGGGACGGTCGGGGAGGGCCGGAGCTCGTCGCGCAGGTCGGTGAGGAACTCCGCGCCGATCCGGTCGGCGGGCTCCAGCTCGTCCTCGATCGCGGCGAGCACGTCGGCGTTCACCGGCAGCCCGCGGTCGGACAGGATCAGCCGGCCGGCGTCCGGGTCGTTGACCAGGAAGTCGATGAGCTTCGCCGCGGCCTCCTGCCGGGCGGGGTCCGACTTCGCCGAGACGGCGTAGTTCATCGACGCCTTGAGGTACATGCCCGGCTGGCTGTGCTCCTGCTCGCCCGGCACCCGGAGCAGGCCCAGCTCGCGCCCGGAGGACGTGGTGAGCGCGGGCAGCTGGTTCGACCAGAACGCCGAGAGCGCCCCGGTGTTGGTGGCGACGAGCGACTGCTCGACGCCCGCGGCCTGCACCTCCTCGGCCTTCGACGCGTCGGGCATCGCGCCCGCCCGCTGCAGCTCGAGCAGGTACGCGTACCAGTCGGCCACCGTGTCCACGTCGAAGCCGAGCCCGCCGTCCTCGGTGAACAGCGACTCCTCGTGCTGCCGCAGCCAGATCTGCAGGATCGGGTCGAGGAACCCGAAGTTCTGCACCCCGTAGACGCCGTCCTCGGTGCCGTCGGCCACCGCGGTGACGAACCCGGCGAACTCGTCCCAGGTCCAGGTGGTGTCGTCGGGGACCTCGAGGCCGGCGTCGGCCACGATCTGCGGGTCCACGACGTAGGCGTGCACGTTCACCCCGGACGGCAGCGCGTACAGGGTGCCGCCGATCCGGCCGAGGTCGACGTAGTCGTCCTCGATGCCGTCCAGGTCCAGGCCGACCTCCTCCAGGTCGGCGATCACGCCGTTGTCGGCGTACTCCGCGATGAACCGCTCCTCCAGCGTGATGACGTCCGGGGTGTCGCCGCCGGCGACCGCGGTGTTCAGCTTGTCGAAGTACCCGGCCCAGGAGGTGAAGTCGGCCTCCACGGTGATGCCGGGGTTCTTCTCCTCGAACAGGTCGAGGGCCTGCTGGGTCACCCGGTGCCGGGTGTCCGACCCCCACCAGGCGAACCGGATCGTGACGTCGCCGTCGCCGCCGGTGGGGTCGCCGGCGCCGGCGTCGTCGGAGCCGCCGCCGCACGCGGCCAGGGTCAGCGCGGTGGCGGCGAGCACCGCCGTGGTCCGGACCGCGCGTCCCAGCCGGGTGCCGCCGGCCGGGGGACCGCCGCGGGGGGACGGCGGGGTGGTGCGGGAGAGCAGGGACATGGGTGTCTCCGTTCCGGTGGGGGTGCCCGACGACGTCGTCGGGCACCGGAGGGGGTGCGGGCCGGGCCCGCGCTACTTGATGCCCGTCGTGGCGATGCCCTTGACGAGGTACTTCTGGCCGAACAGGAAGACCAGGAAGATCGGCACGACCGAGACCACCGACATCGCGAACATCGAGCCCCACGAGCTCTCGCCCGAGGAGTCGAGGAAGGCCCGCAGCGCGATCGGCACGGTGTACATGTCGGGCTTGGTGAGGAAGATCAGCTGCGAGAAGAAGTCGTTCCACGTCCAGATGAACGTGAAGATCGCGGTGGTCGCGAGCGCCGGGACGGCGAGCGGCATCATGATCTGCGCGAACGTCCGGGCGTGGCCGCAGCCGTCGATCCGCGCCGCCTCGTCCAGGTCCCGCGGGATGCCGCGGAAGAACTGCACCATGAGGAAGACGAAGAACGCGTCGGTCGCCAGCAGCTTCGGCAGGATCAGCGGCCAGAAGGTGTTGATCAGGCCGGCCTCGGAGAACATCACGTACCGCGGCACGATGATGACGTGGATCGGCAGCATGATCGTCAGCAGCATGATCGCGAACCAGATGTTCCGGCCGCGGAACTGCAGGCGCGCGAACGCGTACGCCGCCATTGAGCAGGTGACCAGGTTCCCGACGAGGCAGCCGGCCACGACCACGGCGGAGTTCAGCAGGTAGCGGCTGAACGGGCTGGCCAGCGCGGTCCAGCCCTCGGTGTAGTTGGCGAGGTCGACCTGGCTCGGGATGAGCCCGGTCTCGCGGAAGATCAGCGCGTCCGGCTTGAGCGAGCTCGCGACCATCCACAGCAGGGGGTAGAGCATCAGCAGCGCGAAGGCGATCAGGCCGGCGTGCTTGGCGACGGAGCGGGCCCGGCGGGGCCACGGCACGGGCGCGGGGGCGGGCACCGTGGGGCGCTCGGGAGCGGGGGCGGGGGCGACGGCGGTCTCAGTCACTGTAGAAGACCCAATACTTGGAGGCGAAGAAGTTGACCGCGGTGAGGCCCGCGATGATGGCCAGGAGCAACCACGCCATCGCCGACGCGTAGCCCATGTTCAGGTTCCGGAAGCCCTCCTGGTACAGGTAGAGCGTGTAGAACAGCGTCGAGTCGGCCGGGCCGCCCGTGCCGCCCGAGACCACGTACGCCTGCGTGAAGCTCTGGAACGAGTTGATGACCTGCAGCACGAGGTTGAAGAAGATGATCGGCGTGAGCAGCGGGATGGTCACCGACGCGAACTGCCGGACCCGCGAGGCGCCGTCCAGCGACGCCGCCTCGTAGTACATGTCGGGGATCTGCCGCAGGCCGGCGAGGAAGATCACCATCGGGGCGCCGAACATCCAGACCTGCAGCAGGATCAGCGTGCCGAGCGCGTAGTCGGGGTGGGACACCCAGCCCTGGCCCTCGATGCCGAACCAGCCGAGGACCAGGTTGACCAGGCCCTCCTTGCCGAAGACCTGGCGCCAGAGCAGCGCGATCGCCACCGACCCGCCCATCAGCGACGGCAGGTAGAACGCGGAGCGGTAGAACGCCAGCCCGCGCATCCCCCGGTCCAGCAGCAGCGCGAGCCCCAGGGCGGCGGCGAGCTGCAGCGGCACCGAGACGGCGACGTACACCAGCGTCACGGCGAGCGACTGGTGCAGCCGGGTGTCCTCGAGCATCCGGGAGAAGTTCTCCAGGCCGACGAACGACGGCGCCTGCAGCAGGTTGTAGTCGGTGAACGACAGGTACGCCGAGGCGACGAGCGGCCCGGCGGTGATGAGCGCCAGGCCGAGGAACCACGGCAGGAGGAAGAGCGCGGCGGCGCGGGCGTCGCCCTTGCGGGTCGGCGTGGCCGCACCGCGCCGGCGGGCGAGCGAGCTCAGCTCGTTGAGGGCGCTCACCGCGCCGGCTCCGGGGAGGGGCCGGGGCTGCAGGCTCCCGGGGGTGAGGTCAGCATGCGTGCTCCTGACTCGTCGTCGAGTGGGCGGTCGTCCTCACGCTAGGAGGACGGGCAACCGGTTTCCTGGGTCCTAGGTCACCGAGGCGGCGCAGGTGCCGGGAAGCGGTTTCCCGCAGTGAAGCGCAGGTGCGCGGCCCGGGTCAAGGGGTTCCGTCGGCGACCGCGCGCAGGACCGGTGCGACGTCGTCGGCGAGCAGCCGCCGGGCCGCGGCCGCCGTCTCGCGCGCCAGCCGCGAGGACTCGGCCGGCGTCGCGCCGGTGCCGTCCGTCACGACGGGCAGCACGTCTGCGACCCAGCCCGGCAGGTCGTCCGGGCGCCACGCGTCCCGCACGCGCGCCACCGTGGCGGGGTCGTCCGCGGGGCGGAACGCGGCGTCCCCCCGGCCGGCGTACAGCACCAGCAGCGCGGCGAGGGACAGCACCGTGGCGGGCGCCTCGGCGCCGGCCCGCCAGCGGTCCAGCAGCACGGGCAGGTTGCGGGTGCGCCACTTCGGCAGGGCGTTCAGCGCGATGTCCGCGAGCCGGTGCTCGAGCGAGGGGTTGCCGAACCGCTCCAGCACCCCGTCCGCGAACCGCCGGAGCGCCGCGGGGTCGCCCGCCAGCGTCGGCAGCACCTCCGCGGTGACCAGCCGCCGCAGGTACGCCCCGGTGGGCGGGTCGGCCACCGCCTCCGCGACCGTCACGTGGCCCTGCAGCAGGCCGAGGGCCGCCAGCGCGGTGTGCCCGCCGTTCAGCACCCGCACCTTGCGCTCCCGGTACGGGCGGATGTCGTCCACCATCTCGACGTGCAGCCCCGCGGCGGCCAGCGGCAGCACCTCGCGCAGCGCCGGGTCGCCGGCGATCGCCCAGGTGTAGCCGTGCTCGGCCTTGACCAGCAGGCGGTCGTCGTACCCGAGCTCCGCCTGCAGGCGCGCCGCGTCCGCGCGCGGGTAGCCGGGGACGATCCGGTCGACCAGGGTGTCGTAGAACCGGCAGTGCCGCTCGACCCAGGCCACGAAGCCCGGCTCGAGGGCGTTCTCGGCGGCGTGCCGCAGCACGGACGCGCGCAGGGTGGAGCCGTTGTCCTCGATCAGCTCGCAGCACACCACGTGCAGCCCGCGGTCCGGGTCGCCCTCGAAGTGCCGGTACCGGTCCAGCAGGAGGGCCGTGACCTTCGCCGGGAAGGACAGCGGGGGCCGGGCCGCGAGGTCGTCGCCCGGGACGTGCACGATGCCCGCCTCGGTGGTGTTCGACACGATCACCCGCAGGTCCTCGGCGAGGGTCAGCGCGCGGTACCGGTCGGGGTCCTCGTGCGCCGCGACCACCTCCTGCACGCAGGTGACCAGGGTCGTCTCCCGGACCGGCCGGCCGTCGGCCACGCCCTCGGTGAGCACGTGGAACAGCCCGTCCTGGCGGGCGAGCAGGTCCACGGCCGGGTCGGGCTGCGGCACGGCGTGCACGACCGCGACGCCGAGGTCGGTCACGCCCGCGGTGTTGGCGCGGTGGATCATCCAGTCGACGAAGCCGCGCAGGAAGTTGCCGCCGCCGAACTGCAGCACCCGGACGGGGCGGACGACGGTGTGGACGGTGGTGCGGTCGAGGGGGCGCACGTCAGGCCTCCGTGGGGGTCGTCGGGGTGGTCGTCGGCGCGGGCGCGCCGGGCGGGCGCGGGTACGCGGCGCGGGGGAGGCGGAGGGCGAGGTCCACGGCGGTGTCCACCGCCTCGTCCAGGTCCAGGCGGTGCTCGGCGACCAGGCGCGCCAGGTAGCCGGCGTCCACGCGGCGGGCGAGGTCGTGCCGCCCGGGGATCGAGCAGAACGCCCGGGTGTCGTCCACGAACCCCGTGGTGTTGGCGAACCCGGCGGTCTCGGTCGTGGCCTCCCGGAACCGCCGCATGCCGTCGGGGGAGTCGAGGAACCACCACGGCGCGCCCAGCCGCACCGCCGGGTACGCGCCGGCCAGCGGCGCCAGCTCCCGGGAGAACGTCGTCTCGTCCACCGTGAACAGCACCATCCGGAACCCGGGGTGGTGGCCGAAGGCGGCGAGCAGCGGCCGCAGCGCGCGGGTGTACTCGGTGCGCACCGGGATGTCGAAGCCCTTGTCGGGCCCGAACGCGGCGAGCACCGCGGGGTCGTGGTCGCGCAGGATGCCCGGGTGCAGCTGCAGCACGAGGCCGTCCTCGGCGGACATCGCCGCCATCTGGAACAGCATGTGCCCGCGGAACGCCGCCGCCTGCGGGGCGCTCGCGGTGCCGCGCAGGGCGGCGTCGACCACGCGGGACGCCTCGGCGTCGGGCAGCGGGGTCGCGTCCGCCGTCGGGTGGCCGTGGTCGGTGGCCCGGGCGCCGGCGGCGACGAACGCGGCGCGGCGCTCCCGCAGCGCGGCCAGGAACGTGCGGTAGCCGGTGACGTCGACGCCGCTCACCGCCGACAGCCGCGCCACCTGCGCGCGCCAGTCCGGCCGCGCCACGTCGAGCAGCGGGTCGGGGCGGAACGTGGGGACCACCCGGTCGCCCCAGCCGTCGGCGGCGAGGGCGGCGTGGTCGGGCAGCGTGCTGGTCGCCGGGTCGGTGGTGGCCAGCAGCTCGATGCCGAACCGCCCGAACAGCGCCCGCGGGCGGTGCTCGGGCCGCGCCAGCCGCTCCACCAGGTCGTCGTAGAGCGCGTCCGCGGTGGCGGCGGACGGCCGCTGCCGCACGCCGAGCACCTCGACCAGCGCGTGCTCCAGCCAGTAGCGGGTCGGCGTGCCGCGGAACAGGTCCCAGGAGGAGCAGAACCGCCGCCACACCGCGCGCGGGTCGGCCTCGACCGCCACGGGGCCGCCGCCGGGGCCGGCGGTCGCGCCGGGCAGCGGCGGGACGCCCAGGTCCTGCATGCCGCGGATGCCCGCGCGCTCGCGCTGGGAGACGACCATCCGGACCAGGTAGTGGTCCGGCACGACGAGCAGCGAGGCGGGGTCGCCGAACGGCTCGTCCCGGGCCAGCAGTCCGGCGTCGACGTGCCCGTGCATCGAGACCACCGGCAGGTCGCGGGTGGCCCGGTGGATCGTCCGGGCCAGGGCCCGCAGGCCGGGCTCCGCGGGCAGTGCCCGGTCCGGGTCGAGCCGCCAGGTGGTCGAGCGACGACGGGCCCCGGCGGGACGCGGCGGCGGGGTCGGCCGGGAGCGGGGACGGGCGGGTGCGGGCACGGGGGCCTCCTGCGACGCATCGGCGGTGGTGGTCGCGCCCACCCTACGAGGAACCGGTTTCCCGCGTCACCCCCACTTCCCGCCCTGGGGACGACGGAGGCCGGGCACCGCACGTGGCGGTGCCCGGCCTCGTCAGGTCCGGCGGGAGGGGGCCTCAGGCCGTCGGCACGATCAGGCCGGCGGTCTGGGTGCGCGCGCGGGCGAACCGCTCGGCCGCGTCGGCCCAGTTGACGACGTTCCACCACGCCTTGACGTAGTCCGCCTTGACGTTGACGTAGTCGAGGTAGAAGGCGTGCTCCCACATGTCGAGCATGACCACGGGGACCAGGCCCAGCGGGATGTTGCCCTGCTGGTCGTACAGCTGCACGATGACGAGCTTCTGGCCGAGGGAGTCCCACGCGAGGACGGACCAGCCCGAGCCCATGATGGTCGTGGCGGTCGCCGTGAAGTGCGCCTGGAACTTGTCGAACGAGCCGAAGAACTCGTCGATCGCCGCGGCGAGCTCGCCGACCGGCTTGTCGCCGCCCTCGGGGGACAGGTTCTGCCAGAACACCGAGTGGTTGACGTGCCCGCCCAGGTTGAACGCGAGAGTCTTCTCGAGGCCGGCGACGGCACCGAAGTCCCCGGACTCGCGCGCCGCGGCGAGCTTCTCCAGCGCGGTGTTCGCGCCGGCCACGTACGTCGCGTGGTGCTTGTCGTGGTGCAGCTCCATGATGCGGCCGGAGATGTGCGGCTCCAGCGCCGCGTAGTCGTAGGGCAGGTCCGGAAGGGTGTAGTCGGCCATCAGTGCCTCTCGGTGCTCGTGCCGCGGCTCGTCCGCCGCGGCGGCGTCGTGTGGCGCGGGCGCGCCCGCGGCGCACCCGACCTCTGTCGTACCACGTCCCGCGCGGCGCTGCCGCCCCGCGGAGCCGGTGGCCGCGGCGGGGACGACGACGCCCGGGCACCTCCGGCGGCGAGGCCGGCGGGACCCGGGCGTGGTCGGTGATCCGCCACGCCCACCCGGTGCAACGACCGGGCGGGCGGGATGATTCCGCAGATCAGGGGCGGTTCGTGCCCTCGGTGTCCTCCTGGTCGGCGGCGAGGTGGCGCACGCCGCCGCCGGCACCGCTGAGCTCCGCGGGGTGCTCGTCGTGCGCCGCGGGGAGGGCGTCGTGCCCGCCGTGCGACTGGGCCGCCGCGAGCTCCGCGGGGGTGACCGGCTCGACGCGGTCCTCGTAGAACAGCGTGGACAGCCGGCGGCGCATCGCGTCGATCCGGTAGCCCGGGCGGCGCACGCCGCGGGCGTCCTCCGCCGGCTCGATCTCGAGCGGGCGGCGCGGCTCGTGCTGCACGCGCAGCCAGCGCTCGTGCTCGTCGAGGGGCTTGTGCACCTCGATGTACTCGCCGGAGGCGAACCGCACGATGCGACCGGTCTCGTGCCCGTGCAGGACCAGCTCGCGGTCCTTGCGCTGCAGCGCGAGGCAGATGCGCTTGGTGATCCAGAACGCGATCACCGGGCCGACGAAGAACAGCACCCGGAAGACTTCCGTGATGTCGTTGATCGACAGGTGGAAGTGCGTCGCGATCAGGTCGTTGGACCCGGCGAGCACCAGCACCATGAACGCGGTCAGGAAGGCGACGCCGAACGCGGTGCGGAACGGCGCGTTGCGCGGGCGGTCCAGCACGTGGTGCTCGCGGTCGTCACCGGTGGCGAACGCCTCGATGAACGGCCACAGCGCGAGCACGGTGAACAGCAGGCCCGGGACCACCACGGCGGGGATCAGCACGTTCAGCGAGAGGGTGTACTCGCCGATGACGAACTCCACGCCGCCGGGCATGAGCCGCAGGCCGCCCTCGAGGAACAGCATGTACCAGTCCGGCTGGGCGCCGGCGGAGACCACCGACGGGTCGAACGGGCCGTAGTTCCACACCGGGTTGATCGTCATGGTCGCGCCCATCAGCGCGATCACGGCGAACACCACGAAGAAGAAGCCGCCGGCCTTGGCCACGTACACCGGGAACAGCGGGTAGCCGACGACGTTCTTGTCGGTGCGGCCCGAGCCCGGGAACTGCGTGTGCTTGTGCAGCACGACCATGAGCAGGTGCAGGCCGATCAGCGCCAGGATCAGCGCGGGGATCAGCAGGATGTGCACCGTGAACAGCCGGGGGATCAGCTCGGTGCCCGGGAACTCGCCGCCGAACAGGCCGAACGAGATGTAGGAGCCCAGGACCGGGATGGAGCGGGCGACGCCGTCGGCGATGCGCAGGCCGTTGCCGGACAGCACGTCGTCGGGGAGCGAGTAGCCCGAGAAGCCGGCCAGCAGGCCGAGGATCATCAGCGTGAAGCCGACGAGCCAGTTGAGCTCGCGCGGCTTGCGGAAGGCGCCGGTGAAGAACACGCGCATCATGTGCGTGACGATCGAGGCCATGAAGATCAGCGCGGCCCAGTGGTGGATCTGCCGCATCAGCAGGCCGCCGCGCACCTCGAACGACAGGCGCAGCGTCGAGGCGAACGCCTCGGACATCTCCACGCCGTTCATCGAGGCCCAGGGCCCGTGGTAGTGCACCTCGGTCATCGAGGGCACGAAGAACATCGTGAGGAAGGTGCCGGAGATCAGCAGCACCACGAAGGAGTAGAGCGCGATCTCGCCCAGGAGGAACGACCAGTGGTCGGGGAAGATCTTGCGCGCGAACTCCTTGACGGCGTTCCCGACGCCGGTGCGCTGGTCGAGGTAGTCCGCGGTCGCGGCCGCCGCGCGCGCGCTGCGCGTGGGCGGCGCCGCGGGCGCGGCGGGGGAGTCGACGGTGCTCACGTGAGGCGCTCCCAGAAGGACGGGCCGATGGGTTCGTTGAAGCCGTCCTGCGCGACGAGGTAGCCCTCGTCGTCGACGGTGATCGGCAGCTGGGGCAGCGGGCGGTTCGCCGGCCCGAACACGACCCTGGCGCCGTCGGCGGCGTCGAAGGTCGACTGGTGGCAGGGGCACAGGATGTGGTGGGTCTGCTGCTCGTACAGGGCGACGGGGCACCCCACGTGCGTGCAGATCTTGGAGTACGCGACGATGCCGTCGTAGCTCCAGCCCTCACCCTGCTCGGACTTCAGGTCCCGGGGGTCCATCCGGATCATCAGGACGACGGCCTTGGCCTTCTCGTCGAGCGGGTGCTCGGCCTCGTGCAGGTCCTCGGGGATGACGTGGAACACCGAGCCGATGGTCACGTCCGCGGCCTTGATCGGGCGGCCGGTCGGGTCGATGGCCAGGCGGGTGCCCCGGCGCCACATCGTGCGCTTGGACCGCGAGACGTCCCAGTCGCCGCCGATGTTGCCGATCAGCGGCACGGCGATCGCCAGGGGGAACAGCGCCAGCGAGGTCACCATGGCGCCCTTGAGCACGCCGCGGCGGCCGATCGAGGAGTCCTTGACGCCCTCGCGCAGGGCCTCGACGGCCTTGACGCGCACGGCCTCGCTGCTCGCCGTCGGGTGGCGGTCCTCGGCCTGCTCGTGGTCGTTCATGAGCGACTTCGCCCAGTGCACGGCCGCGAAGCCGATGCCGGCCAGGCCGAGGAACAGGCCGAGGCCGAGCAGGAGGTTGGACAGGCGCATGGAGCCGACGGTCTCGCCCGGCGGGACCAGGGCGTAGGCGACGATCGCGCCGACGGTGCCGAGGATCGACAGCGTGAACAGGACGACGACCTGGCGCTCGGCGCGCTTCTGCGCCTTGGGGTCGCTGTCGCCCACGCGGGCGCGGTGGCCCTCGAGGCCCGGGTCCTCGAACCGCTCCGGCAGCGGGGCGCCGTCGCGGGTGGTGAGGTCCGTCGAGGGGTCGTGGTGCGTGCTCATGCCGGGGCCCCCGCGGGATCGTGAGCGGAGCGAACGATGCTGTGGGGTGAGTTCACGAGGACTTGGCTCCGATCCAGACCGAGGCGGCGATCAGCAGGCCGATACCGACCACCCAGGCCCAGAGGCCCTCGCTGACGGGACCGAGCGAGCCGAGCGACAGGCCGCCGGGCGAGCCCTCCCGCTGGTCGTCGAGGTACGCGATGATGTCGCGCTTCTCGTCCGGGGTGATGTTGGCGTCGTTGAACACCGGCATGGACTGCGGGCCGGTGAGCATCGCCTCGTAGATGTGCGTGGGGGTGGTGTCGTCGAGCGCGGGGGCCCACTTGCCCTCGGACAGCGCGCCACCGGCGCCGACGGCGTTGTGGCACATGGCGCAGTTCGTGCGGAACAGCGCCATGCCGTTCGCCGCGTCGCCGAGCTCGGGGTCCACCTGCTCCTGCGTCGGGACGGCGGGGCCGGCGCCCAGCGAGGCGACGTACGCCGCGAGCTGGTCGATCTGCTCCTGCTCGAACTGGACCGGCTTGGCCTGGATCTGCGCGCCGTTCATCTGCGCGGGCATGCGGCCGGTGCCGACCTGGAAGTCGACGGCGGCGGCACCCACGCCGATGAGGGACGGGCCGCCGGCGCCGCCCTCGACGGCCTCACGGCCCTCGGCGGTCGGGCCGTGGCAGGTGGCGCAGTTGGCCTGGAACAGCTTCTGACCGGCGGCGATGTCGCTCTCGCTGGCCGCCGCCTGCGCCGCGTCGGCGCTGGCGGGCTGGGCGATCGCGTACACCGCGCCGGTGAGCAGCAGCGCCAGCATCAGCAGCACGACCGGCGCGTACCGGTGGTGCCTGCGGGCGGCGAGTGCCTTCACGGATGGATCCTCGTCTCGGGCGTGCGGGGGATGGAACGGGGGGAGCGCGGGGGCGTCGGCGGCGCCGTCGTCACCGGATCAGGTAGATCGTCGCGAACAGCGCGATCCAGACCACGTCGACGAAGTGCCAGTAGTAGGACGTGACGATGGCGGTCGTCGCCTCGTGGTGGCCGAACCGGCCGGCGGTGAACGAGCGGCCGAGCAGGAAGAGGAAGGCGATGAGGCCGCCGACCACGTGCAGGCCGTGGAAGCCGGTCGTCAGGTAGAAGACCGAGCCGTACGGGCTGGAGGAGATCGTCAGGCCCTCGTGCACCAGCTCGGCGTACTCGAAGATCTGCCCGCCGATGAACACGGCGCCCATGACGTAGGTCAGGGTCATCCACTCGTTCATGCCCCAGCCCTTGACGTTCAGCAGGCCGCCGGAGCGCACCGGCTGGAACCGCTCGGCGGCCCACACGCCCATCTGGCACGTCACGGACGACAGCAGCAGCACCGTCGTGTTGATCGCGGCGAACGTGATGTTCAGCTTCTCCGTCTGGACGGCCCACTCCTCGGGCACCGTCGCGCGGAGGGTGAAGTACATCGCGAACAGGCCCGCGAAGAACATGAGCTCCGAGGCCAGCCACACGATCGTCCCGACCGACACGGGGTTCGGTCGGTTGACGCTCACATGGGGAGCGGAGGCGGGGGCAGCCGTTGCGGTCGTCACGCACGTCAGTATGGCCGATAACGGCCGGACATGGGTCACAAGTCCCGGGGGTGCCGCCGAGGTTTCTGTCACACCGTCACCTCGTTCTGCGCACATCTCCCGCTCCCGGCCCTGATCGCGGGCGTGCGCGGGCGGGTCCCGCCCGCGTGTCGCGTCCCGTGCCAAGATGCGGGGCAGGGACGCGCGCGAGCCGTCCCGGCCGCCCCACCCGGAGGACCACCATGGCCGCTGACCGCCCCGAGGAGCACGAGGCCGCGCAGGGCCCGCGCATCCTGCTCTACAGCGACGACGTCGAGACCCGCGCCCAGGTGCGCCTGGGCGTCGGGCGCCGGCTCGGCCGGGGCGCGCCGGACATCGTGTGGGCCGAGGTGGCCACGGCCGACGCCGCGCTCGAGCAGGCGCGCACGCGCGCCTACGACCTGCTCGTCCTGGACGGGGAGGCCGCCAAGGTCGGCGGCATGGCCCTCGCCCGGCAGGTCAAGGACGAGGTGTTCGGCTGCCCGCCGGTCCTCGTGCTCACCGGCCGCCCGCAGGACGCGTGGCTCGCGGCCTGGTCCGACGCGGACGCGGTCGTGTCCCGCCCGCTCGACCCGGTCGGCCTGCACGACGCGGTCGCGGGCCTGCTGCAGCGGACCCCGGCGGCATGACCGGGGCCGTCACCTGGTCGGACCTGCTCACCGCGCTCGTCGAGGGGCGCGACCTGGACGCCGCGCAGACCGCGTGGGCGATGGACCGGATCATGTCCGGCGAGGCCTCGCCGGCCCGGGTCGCCGGGTTCCTCACCGCGCTGCGCGCCAAGGGCGAGACCGTCACGGAGCTGACCGCGCTGGCCGACACGATGCTCGCCCACGCCCTGCGGTTCGAGGTGCCCGGCCGGGCCGTGGACATCGTCGGCACCGGCGGCGACCGCGCGCACACCGTCAACATCTCGACGATGGCGTCGGTCGTCGTCGCCGGCACGGGCGTGCGGGTGGTCAAGCACGGCAACCGCGCGGCGTCGTCGTCCTCCGGGTCCGCGGACGTGCTCGAGGCGCTCGGGATCCGGCTCGACCAGACGCCGGAGCGGGTCGCCGAGCTGGCCGGCGAGGTCGGCATCACGTTCTGCTTCGCGCTCACGTTCCACCCGGCGATGCGGCACGTCGCCACCGCCCGCCGCGAGCTCGGCATCAAGACGGTGTTCAACTTCCTCGGGCCGCTGACCAACCCCGCGCAGCCCGCGGCCGCCGCGATCGGCGTCGCCGACCCGGTGATGGCCGGGCTGATGGCCGGCGTCCTGGCCCGGCGGGGGACCGACGCGCTGGTGTTCCGCGGCGACGACGGGCTCGACGAGCTGGCGCCCACCGGGACGGCGCACGTCTGGCACGTGCAGGACGGCGCGGTCACCGAGCACGGGCTGGACCCGGTCGCCGACCTCGGCCTGGCCCCGCTGACCGTGGCCGACCTGCGCGGCGCCGACGCGGCGTTCAACGCCGGCGTGGCGCGCGCCGTGCTCGGCGGCGAGCGGGTCGCGTCCCGGGAGACGGTGCTGCTGAACGCCGCCGCGGCCCTCGTCGCCGACGGCAGCCTGCCCGGCACCGGGCGGTCGGGCGGCGACCTCGTCGCGCGCCTGCGCGCCGGGCTGGACCACGCGGCCCGCGCGGTCGACTCCGGCGCCGCCGCGGACGTCCTCGCCCGCTGGAGCGCCGCCTCCGCCTGACCCGCG
>JAPSIJ010000008.1:19734-21836 GCA_031178805.1 Cellulomonas sp.
CCCTCCACCTTGCTCACCCGGTCGGCGATGATGTCGGCCAGCTCCTCGTGCTCGCGCACCCGGACCATGGCGATGAGGTCGACCCCGCCGGTGACGGAGTAGACCTCGCTCACGCCGGGGATCTCGGCGATGGCGGCCGCGGCCTCCGGGATGCGGGCGGCGTCGGTGTCGATGTGCACGATGGCGGTCAGCATGACGCCATCATGCCGCGCCGGCGGCCCCCGGGTGCGGGTCCTGCCGGTCGCGCGCACCGGTCCCGTCGCGGGCGGGGCGCGCCGTGGCGGCTCCGGGGTCCGGCGCGCCGTGTGCCGCCGCCGCGGTGAACTCCGCGTCCCGCCGCAGGGGACCGGCGTCGTCCAGGGCGGTGCCCGGGTCCACCGCCGCCAGGTCCGCCGCCCGGCGGCCGGCGGCGACCGCGTCGGCCGGGTCGGTGCGGGCCTGCGCGGAGCGCACCGGGTACGCCCACGGGGTGCTCACGCTGACGATCCGCACGCCGGGCCGGCCCAGCCAGGCCAGCACGAGGTCGGCCTCCTCCGGGTGGCCGGCGGGCGCGGGGGGCACGGGGGGCGGGACGTGCTCGCCGGTGACCCGCAGCGACTCGATCGCCGGCGCCGGGTCGGTGCGCGGCGGCACGAGCGCGGTGCCCGCCAGCCGGCCGTGCCGGACGAGCACGACCTCCCAGCCGCCCGCGTCGGTGCGCCGGGCGGCGACGAGCTCGGCGCAGGCGGCGAGCGGGGCGAGGCGCTGGGCGCGCGCGGCGCCGCGCAGGAACGCCGCCAGCCGGTCCCGCACGGTCGCCGCCTCCTCGAACCGCTCCTGCTCGGCCAGCGCGCGGATCCGGTCCGCGTGCGCGTCCACGACGTCGGCCGGGTCGGCGGTCATCGCCCCGCGCAGCCGGTCGACGGTGGCGGCGTACTCGGCCGCCGCCTCGGGGCGGACGCACGGCGCGGAGCAGCGGCCGATCTCGGCGAGGTGGCAGGCGGTGGCGCCGGGGGCGGGCACGGCCGGCAGCCGCCCGGTGCAGCGCCGGACGGCGAACGCGTCGTGCAGCGCCTCGACGGCGGACTGCGCCGCGCCGCGGGAGGCGAACGGGCCGATGTGGGTGGCGTCGGCCCGGACGTCGCGGACGACGGACAGCCGGGGGAACGGCTCGTCGGTGAGCCGGATCCACGGCATCCGCTCGGGGGCGCGGGAGCGCCGGTTGTACCGGGGGGAGTGCTCGGCGATCAGCCGGAGCTCGCGGACCTGCGCCTCGAGCGGGGTGGCGCAGACCACCGGCGTCACGGCGTGCGCGATCCGCACCATCTCCCGCATCCGGGACCGCTTCTCCGCCGCCGTGAAGTAGGACCGCACGCGCGTGCGCAGCGACGTCGAGGTGCCGACGTACAGCACCTCCTCGTTCGGGCCGCGGAACAGGTACACGCCGGGGGCGTCCGGCAGCCCGTCGGCCAGCGTGCGCTTGCGCCGCACGTCCGCGGGCACCGGGTCCGCCGCCGTGGCCAGGTCCTCCAGGTGCGTGATGCCGAGCGGGGCGAGCCGGCTCAGCAGCGCGTGCAGCACGTCCACCGTCGCGCGGGCGTCGGCGAGGGCCCGGTGCTCCGGGACCGTGGTCGCGTGGAACAGGCCGGCCAGGGTGCTGAGCTTGTGGTTCGGCGCCTCGTCGCGGGTCACCACCCGGCGGGCCAGCCGCACGGTGTCCACCACGGGGAAGCCGGGCCAGGCGTGCCCGGTCTCGGCGGCGGCCGCCTTGAGGAACCCGACGTCGAACGGCGCGTTGTGCGCCACCAGCACCGACCCGCGGGCGAACTCCAGGAACGACGGCAGCACGGAGCCGATCCGCGGCGCGCCGACGACCATCGCGGTGGTGATGCCGGTGAGCACCTGGATCTGGGCCGGCACCGGCCCGCCGGGGTCGACGAGCGTCTGGAACTCGCCGAGCACCTCGCCGCCGCGGACCTTGACCGCACCGATCTCGGTGATGGCGGACGCGCCGGGGGCGGCGCCGGTGGTCTCGAGGTCGACGACGACGAACGTCACGTCGGACAGCGGGGTGCCGATGTCGTCGAGCGTCACCTGCACCGGCCGGCCGGTCGCCGGCGGCA
>JAPSIJ010000164.1 GCA_031178805.1 Cellulomonas sp.
CCACCACCTCGGTGTAGACGACCTTGGTCTCCGGGCGGATGGCCGCGGCGTAGTCGGCGGGGTCGGTGCCCGGGACGAACGTGGTCTCGACGCCGAACCGGCGCAGGGTCACGTCGAGCTGGGTGACGGTGCCGCCGTACAGCTGCGCGGAGGCGACGACGTGGTCCCCGGCGCCGACGAGCGCGGCGAAGGTGATGAACTCGGCGGCCATGCCGGACGCGGTGGCCACGGCGCCGATGCCGCCCTCCAGGGACGCGATCCGCTCCTCGAGCGCCGCGACCGTGGGGTTGCCGAGCCGGGAGTAGATGTTGCCGTACTTCTGCAGGGCGAACAGGTTCGCGGCGTCGGTGGTGTCGGCGAACACGAACGACGTGGACTGGTAGATCGGCACGGCCCGCGCGCCGGTGGCGGCGTCGGGGATGGCGCCGGCGTGCAGCGCGCGGGTGCGGAATCCGAAGCGGTGGTCGGTCATCGGGCGGAGGCCTCCTCGGCCGGGCGGGGCGTGGGCGCGAGGGTAGCGCCCGGGGCGAGCAGGGCGGCGATCTGGTCCACCGCCCAGGGGTTCTGCAGGGACGTGCGGTCGCCGAGCGGGCGGCCGTCGTGCAGGTCGGCGAGCAGCCGGCGCAGGATCTTGCCGGACCGGGTCTTGGGCACCTCCGGGACGAGCACGACGTGCTTCGGCTTGGCGACCGGGCCGATCTCGCGGGCGACCTGGGCGCGCAGCGTCTCGCGCAGCTCCGCCGCGGCGCGCCGCCAGGCGGCGACGTCCTCGACGGGGCCCGGCGGCACGGCCGGCACGACGAACGCGGCGACGGCCTGCCCGCCCACCGGGTCGGCGACGCCGGCGACGCCCGCCTCGCCGACCGCGGGGTGCGCGACCAGGGCGGACTCGACCTCGATGGTCGACAGCCGGTGCCCGGCCACGTTCACCACGTCGTCCACCCGGCCCAGCAGCCAGATGTCGCCGTCGGCGTCCCAGGACGCGCCGTCGCCCGCGAGGAAGTAGCCCCGGGCGGCGAACGGGCGCCAGTAGGAGTCCAGGTACCGCTGCGGGTCGCCCCACACGGTGCGGGCCATCCCCGGCCACGGCCGGTCGATCACCAGGTAGCCGCCGGCGCCACGCGGCACCTCGGCGCCGGCGTCGTCCACCACCCGGGCGGACAGCCCCGGCAGCGCCCGGGTGGCCGACCCCGGCTTGAGGGTGCTCACGCCCGGCAGCGGCGCGATGACGGCGGCGCCGGTCTCGGACTGCCACCAGGTGTCCACCACGGGCGCGCGCCCGGCGCCGAGCTGCTCGCGGAACCACACCCACGCCTCGGGGTTGATCGCCTCCCCGACGGTGCCGAGCAGCCGGATGCTCGACAGGTCGTGCGTGGCGGGCAGCCCGTCGGGGAACCAGGTCATCAGGGTCCGGATCAGCGTCGGCGCGGTGTAGTAGGTGGTGACGCCGTACCGCTCGATCACCTCGAGGTGCCGCTCGCGGTGCGGGGTGTCCGGCGTGCCCTCGTAGATCACCTGGGTGAGCCCGTTGCTCAGCGGCCCGTACAGCTCGTAGGTGTGCGCGGTGACCCAGGCGAGGTCGGCGGTGCACCAGTGCACGTCGTCCGGCTTGGCGTCGAACACCGCCCAGTGCGACCAGGTGGCGTGCGTCAGGTAGCCGCCGGTGGTGTGCACCAGGCCCTTCGGCTTCCCGGTGGTGCCGGAGGTGTAGATGATGAACAGCGGGTGCTCGGCGTCGAACGCCTGCGCCTCGTGCTCGGACGACGCGGTGTCCACGACGTCGTGCCACCAGACGTCCCGGCCCGGCGTCCACGCGACCTCCTGGCCGGTGCGCCGGACCACCAGCACGTGCTCGACGTGGTCCAGCCCGGCGACGGCCTCGTCCGCGGCGGACTTCACCTCGACGGCCTCGCCGCGGCGGAACTGCCCGTCGCTGGTGACGAGCACCTTGGCGCCGGTGTCCTGCACGCGGAACCGGACCGCCTCGGCGGAGAACCCGCCGAACACCAGCGAGTGCACGGCGCCGATCCGGGCGATCGCCAGCGTGACGACCACGGTCTCGGCGATCACCGGCAGGTAGACGACCACCCGGTCGCCCGGGCCGACGCCCAGGTCGGTCAGCGCGTTCGCCGCGCGGGACACCTCGCGCTGCAGGTCGGCGTAGGTGTACGACCGGCGGTCGCCGCGCTCGCCCTCGGCGTGGATCGCCACCTTGTCGCCGCGCCCGGCGGCGACGTGCCGGTCGACGCAGTTCACCGCCGCGTTCAGCCGGCCGCCGAGGAACCAGCGCGCCTCCGGCACGGTCAGCTCGTCGGGCGCGCCGCCGGGCACCAGGACCGCAGGGGACCAGGTGTGTGCGGTGTGCCACGGCTCGGCCCACTCCAGCCGGCGGGCGGCCGCCTCCCAGAACGCCACGGGGTCGTCGTCCGCCCACGCGAGCAGGCGCGCGTGGTCCTCCGGCGTGACGTTCCAGGCGCCCGCGGCGCTCGCGGCCGGTGGGGGGAACGCGCGGGTCTCGTGCGCCAGCGCGTCGATGGTCCCGGTCGGGGTCGTGGTCGTCATGCCCACCTTCTCAGCAGCGACTTCTCGGCCACGCCGATCAGTGCGTCGGTCAGCTTGCCCAGCAGCGCCAGCAGGACGATCGCGAGGATCATCCGGTCGACGCGGCCGTTGTTGCCCGAGTCCATCAGCAGGAACCCGAGGCCCATCGAGGACGCGATGAGCTCCGCGGCCACGAGGAACAGCCAGGACTGCGCCAGCGCCAGCCGCAGGCCGGCGACCACGGACGGCACCGCGGCCGGCAGCTGCACGGCGGCCAGCAGCCGCGGCCCGCGCAGCCCGTACGCGCGCCCGGCCTCGACCAGGTGCGCGTCGACGTGCCGCAGCGCGGCGACGACGGTGGTGTAGACGGGGAAGAACGCGCCGATCGCGATCAGCGTCAGCTTCGACTCCTCGCCGATCTTCAGCCAGAGGATCAGCAGCGGCACCCACGCGAGCGACGGCACCGCGCGGATCGCGCCGAGCGTCGGCTCCAGCAGCGCCCCGGCCACCCGGGACAGCCCCACCACCGACCCGACGACGAGGCCGAGCGCCCCGCCGACCAGGAAGCCCAGCACGACGCGCTGCGTGGAGATCGCCACGTACTGGCCGAGCAGCCCCCGCTCCGCCAGGTCCGCCGCCGCCGTCCACACGGACGCCGGACTGGGCAGCTGGTACGGCGCCACCAGGCCGGCGCTGGTCACGCCCTGCCAGGCCGCGAGCAGCAGCGCGGGCAGCACCAGGCCGAGCCCGGTCCGCACCGGGCGGCGGGCCAGCGGCCCCCGGCGCAGGCGCGGGGCCACCGCCCCGCCCGCCCGGAACGGGTGCAGACCGGGCAGCAGGCGGCCGTGGGCGTCGGTCACGGGCGCGCTGGTGCCGGCGACGGGCACCGCGGGGGCGGGGGCCTCGGTCATGGCGTCCTCCGGTCGGGGGTCGGTGCGGGGCGGGTGGGGTCGGGGTGCGCGGCGCGTGCGCGGGGGCCGGGCGTCAGCCCGCGATCGTGCTCGGGTCGGCGGCCTCGGCGTACGCGGGCTCGAACAGCTCGGCGAGCGCGGTGTCGATCAGGTCCTGGCTCGCGACGTCGCCGGACTCGACGAAGATCGGGCCGACGACCTCCAGCACCTCGCGCTGCGCGTCGCCCGGCACCGGGTCGATGTCCAGCGTGGTGCGCTCGGTGATCACCGTCTCGGCCACCGCGGGGTCGATGCCGGCGACCTCGGCGAGCACCGCGGCGACCTCCTCGGGGTTCTCCTGCGCCCAGGCGCGCGCCTTCTCGTAGGCGTCCACCACGACCTGCGCGAGGTCCGGGCTGGCGTCCAGGAACTCCTCGGTGGCGTTGAGGAACCCGTACGTGTTGAAGTCGACGTTCCGGTACAGCAGCGTCGAGCCGGCCTCGGCCTCGCTCGCGGCCATCAGCGGGTCCAGGCCGGACCACGCGTCGACCGAGCCGTTCTCGAGCGCGGCCCGGCCGTCGGCGTGCTGCAGGTTCTGCACCTCGACGTCCGCCGGGTCGACGCCCGCCGCGTCCAGCGACTGCAGCAGGAAGAAGTACGGGTCGGTGCCCTTGGTCGCGGCGACCGAGCGGCCGGCCAGGTCGGCGACGTCGGTGACGTCCGAGCCCTCGGGGACCACCAGGGCCGACCACTCCGGCTGGGAGTAGATGTCGATGGTGCGGATCGGCGAGCCGTTCGCGCGGGCGAGCAGCGCCGCGGAGCCCGCGGTGGAGCCGACGTCGACCGCCCCGGCGCGCAGCGCCTCGTTCGCCTTGTTCGAGCCGGCGGACTGCACCCACTCGACGGTGACGTCGTCGCCGAGCGTCTCCTCGATCCAGCCCTGGTCCTTGATCACCAGGCTCAGCGGGTTGTACGTCGCGAAGTCCAGCGTCAGGGTGTCCGCGCTCCAGCCCTCGGCGTCCGTGCCGGCGCGGGTGTCGGCCCGGGCCTCGCCCTCCCCGGCGACGCAGCCGGCGAGCAGCAGGGTCGCGGCGACGGCTGCGGCGCCGAGGGCGATCGGGCGGCGCGCGAGGCGACGTGCGGTGGGGACGGTCATGGCGGTCTCCTGGGTGGTGGGGTGGTGCCGGGTGGGCGAACGGGTCAGATCGAGTGGTGCGCGTCGGCGTCGTGCCGGTGGTGGTGGGTGGCGACGCCGAGGCCGTCGAGCAGCTCGGCGCGCAGCTCGGCGAGCCGGGCGTCGGCGCGGTCGCGGGGCCGGTCGCCGGGGACGTCGATCACCGAGCGGACCGACGCGCCGGTGGTCTCGGGGGAGCCGAGCAGCACGACGCGGTCCGCGAGGTACAGGGCCTCCTCGACGTCGTGCGTGACCAGCAGCACCGTCGTGGGCTGCCGGGCGTGCACGTCGAGCAGCAGGTCCTGCATCCGCAGCCGGGTGAGCGCGTCGAGGGCGCCGAACGGCTCGTCGAGCAGCAGCACCCCCGGCCGGCGGGCCAGCGCCCGGGCGAGCGACGCGCGCTGCGCCATGCCGCCCGACACCTGGCGGGGCCGCAGCCTCGCGGAGCCGGAGAGGCCCACGAGCTCCAGGAGCCGGGCGACCTGCTCGCGCGACTCCGCGCGGGGCGTGCCGCGGGGGACGCCGAGCGCGACGTTGTGCGCGAGCGTGCGCCACGGCAGCAGGCGCGGCTCCTGGAACGCCACGGCGGTGCGCGGGTCGTACCGGGCGACGGGAGAGCCGCCGAGCAGCACCTCCCCGGCGTCGGGCCGGTCGAGCCCGGCGACCTGCCGCAGCAGGGTCGACTTGCCGCACCCGGACGGCCCGATCACGGCGACGACCTCGCCGGCCGCGATCTCGAGGTCCAGGCCGGCGAGCACCGGCCGGGCGCCGGTCGGCGTGGCGAAGGTCCGGGCGACGCCCCGCAGGGACACCGGCCGGGCGGCGGGCGCGGTCGTGCCCGCCGGCGTGCCGGCTGCGGCGCCGGAGGTGCGGGCGGACGTGCGGGTGGTCGTGCTCGTCATGGGGGTTCCCGGGACGTCGGGCCACCGGTGCGGTGGCGGCGAGGGGGCGCCGACCCGGGCGTGCGGGGCACGGGGACCGGGGCGCGGACTCCAGGTCCGGGCGGGGCGCGGCGGGGCCGGAGGGCTGCGGGGCCGGAGGGCTGCCGGTCAGGGGACCGGGGCCGGAGGTGCTGCGGCGCGGAGCGCGGCCGGGCGGTGCGTCGGGAGGACGCGGCTCAGGCGGCGCGACGGGAGCGCGGACAGCTCGCCGTGGGGCGACAGCAGCGACACGAGGCGGGCATCGGCAGGCCCGGGCGG
>JAPSIJ010000165.1 GCA_031178805.1 Cellulomonas sp.
GCACCGCCGCCGGTGCCGCCGAGCGGGCTCCACGGCAGGAACGCGATGCCGTGCTCCTCGCAGTACCGCAGCTCCGGGTAGCTGCCGGGGTGCCGCGGGGAGAACTCGTTCTGGACGCTGACCAGGCCGCCGTCGCCGAGCACCTGCTGGGCGATCTCGATCTCCTCGACGCTGGCGTTGGAGATGCCGATCTCCCGGATCTTGCCCTCCTGCCTGAGGGTGGCGAGGTGCTCCATGACGTCGCCGTAGACGAGCCAGCGGTCGGGCCGGTGGTACTGGTACAGGTCGACGGCCTCGACGCCGAGGGCGCGCAGCGACCGCTCGACCGCCCCGCGCAGGTACGCCAGGGAGCCGTCGCGCCCCCACTCCTCGCCCGCGGCGCGGGTGATGCCGCCCTTGGTGGTGACGGTCAGCGTCGAGGCGTCCCCGCCCCAGGTCCGGACCGCCTCGCCGACCAGCTGCTCGTTGTGGCCCATCTGGTCCCAGGCCGGCGCGTAGATGTCGGCGGTGTCGATCAGGGTGACCCCGGCGTCGAGCGCGGCGTGGATCGTCGCGATGGCGTCGTCGTGCTCCGGGTAGACGCGGTCGTTGTTCATCGACAGCGGCATCGCGCCGAGGCCGATCGCGGAGACGGTGTACGGGCCGAGCGGGCGCTGCTGCACGGGGTCCTCCGGGGTGGGACGGGTCGCCACCGGGCGCGGCGGCCTCGCCGACCCAGCATCGCGCGGGCCGTCCGGACGGGCACGCGGGACGAGCGCGCGACTCGCTCGCGCGAAACAGTACAAAACGGATGAAATCGGGCGTAGGGTCACCGCCGTGCCCCGTACGCCGGAGGATCCCAGCGGTCTGGCGCTCGCGCGCGTGGCGCACGACCTCCGCGACACCGTGGGCCTGCCCGGCGGCACCGCGTGGGAGCCGAAGTGGGACGGCATGCGGCTGCTGGCGCTCGCGGACGGCCCGGCCACGGTGCTCCGCTCCCGGCACGGCGTCGACCTGACGGCGGCGTTCCCCGAGATCGCGGCGGCCGTCGCGCACCGGGTGCCGGCCGGCTCGGTGCTGGACGGCGAGCTCGTGGTGCGCCGGGGCGGCCGGGCCGACTTCGGCGCGCTGCAGCGCCGGGTGTCCGCCGCGCGGCCGGCGGACCTCGCCGCGGAGCTGCCCGCGGCCTACGTCGTCTTCGACCTGGTCCAGCGCGAGCACGCGGACCTGCGGCCGCTGCCGTTCATCGAGCGCCGGATGGCGCTGGAGGAGGTCGCCGCGGGGTGGACCGGCCCGCTGTCCACCTCGCCGCTCACCGGCGACGTGGACGTCGCCGCCCGGTGGTTCCGCGACCTGGCCGGCGCGGGCGTCGACGGCCTGGTGGCGAAGGGCCTGGACCAGCCGTACCGGCCCGGCACCCGGGACTGGCGCAAGGTGAAGCACCGCTCGGTGGTGGACCTGGTCGCGACGGCGGTGACCGGCTCCGCCACCCAGCCCGGCGCGCTGCTGCTCGCCCTGCCGGTGGGCGGCGAGCTCGTGCCGGTCGGCCGCTCGCAGTCGCTGGGGCTCGCCGCCGGGCTGGCCCTCGGCCGGCAGATCACGCCGCTGGCGCCGCCCGGCGGGGTGCCGTCGGCCATCGCCACCCGGATCGCGCCCCTGGTCGTCGAGGTGTCCGCCGACGTCCCGTGGGCGGACGGCGCGCTCGCCCGGCCGGTGCAGTTCCTGCGGGCGCGGCCCGAGCTGCACCCGGTGGAGGTCGAGCCGGTCCCCGCCGCGGTGGTCTGCGGCTGAGACGTGCCGCGGGGGCCCCGCGACCGGGGCCCCCGCGGCGAGGTCTCAGGCCAGCGTCGCCGTGTCGATCACGAACCGGTACCGCACGTCCGAGGCGAGCACCCGCTCCCAGGCCTCGTTGACCTGGTCGGCCGCGATGACCTCGATCTCGGCGCCCAGGCCGTGCTCGGCGCAGAAGTCGAGCATCTCCTGGGTCTCGGCGATCGAGCCGATCGACGAGCCCGCGAACGACCGGC
Organism: Cellulomonas sp.; assembly: GCA_031178805.1. Taxonomy (GTDB): domain Bacteria; phylum Actinomycetota; class Actinomycetes; order Actinomycetales; family Cellulomonadaceae; genus Cellulomonas. The sequence continues at coordinate 2,007 of JAPSIJ010000165.1, forward strand.
GCGCCGGGATCAGGGAGAACACCTGGATCGGCAGCGGCTGCGGCGGGGCGCCGACGTTGACCATCGTGCCGTCCACGGCCAGCAGCGACAGGTACGCGTTCAGGTCCAGCTCGGCGCTCACGGTGTTGACGATGAGGTCGAACCGCCCGGCCAGCTCGGTGAAGGTGTCCGGGTCGCTGGTGGCGAAGTAGTGGTCCGCGCCCAGGCGCAGGCCGTCCTCCTGCTTCTTCAGCGACTGCGACAGCACGGTCACCTCGGCGCCGAGCGCGTGCGCGATCTTCACCGCCATGTGGCCGAGGCCGCCCATGCCGACCACGGCGACCTTCGTGCCGGGGCCCGCGCCCCAGTGCCGCAGGGGGGAGTACGTGGTGATGCCCGCGCACAGCAGCGGCGCGGCGACGTCGAGGTCCAGGCCGTCCGGGATGCGCAGCACGAAGTCCTCGGTCACGACGACCTGCTGGGAGTACCCGCCCTGCGTGACGGTGCCGTCGCGGTCGGTGCCGGCGTAGGTCTGGGTGTTGCCCTTCAGGCAGTACTGCTGCAGCCCCTTGGCGCACTGCTCGCACTCGCCGCAGGAGTTGACCATGCAGCCGACACCCACCCGGTCGCCCACGGCGAACCTCGTGACCTCGGCACCGACCTCGGCGACCACGCCGGCGATCTCGTGCCCCACGACCAGCGGGTACGGCACGCCGCCCCACTCGCCGCGCGCGGTGTGGATGTCGGAGTGGCAGATGCCGGCGAACTTGATCTCGATCCGCACGTCGCGCGGGCCGACGTCCCGGCGCTCGATCGTGGTCGGCTCCAGCGGGCGGTCCGGGGCGGTGGCGGCGTACGCCTTCACGGTGGTGGGCACGGGTGCTCCAGGGGTTCGGGGAGGGAGGAGCCGGCGGGCGGGGGCCGCGCCGGCGGGTCTGCTGTCGATGGTGCAGCGTCGCGGGCGGCGACGCCAGCGCGGTGCGGTGCCCTGTCCGGGCACCCCTCAGCGGTCGGCGCCGGGCGGGCCGTCGGCCCCGGCGGTGAGCGCGTCCAGGTCCCGCACCGCGTACCGGTGGTGGTCCCACTCCTCCTGCAGGACCGTGTGCAGGCACGACAGCACGGTCTCCGGGTGCTCGGGGGCCCACGGGTTGCGCCGTTCCGCCGCGAGGTCGGCCGGCGTGACCGCCGCCAGGAAGTCCCGCACCATCGCGACCCGTTCCGCACGCACGGCGAGCACCTCGGCCCAGCCGGGCGTCCCGGCGGCGAACACCGCGGGGTCGTGGCCGTCGGCCGCGTACTCCTCGTTCGGCTGCCCGATCGGGTGGTAGGGCCGCTCGACGCCCAGCACGGCGCCGCGCAGCCAGGTGTCCGTGGCCATCACCAGGTGCCGCAGCGTCTGCGCGAACGACCACTCGCCCGCCACGGACACGTCCACCGCGCCCGGCGGCATCCCCGCCACCCGGTCGAGCGTCGCCGTCCACGTCGCCTCGACGGCGGCCCACGCCCGGCGCAGGCCCTCCGGGTCGCCGGCCCGCCGCTCCGCCCGGCCGGGGAACCGGCGGTCGAGCTCGGCCTCCACGAGCGGGACCACGTCGACGCCGTTGACCAGCAGCGTGCCGTCGCCGTCGGCGAGCCACGGGGCGTCCAGGTCCGCGCCCTGCACGTCGACGCCGCGCAGCACGGCCCCGGACAGGTCGGACCGGACGAACCGCGCCCCGCGCAGGTCCGCGTCGACGAACCGGGCGCCCGCCAGGTCGTCCGAGGGGCCGAAGGTCACCACGGGGTCCTCCTCGCCGGGGGCCGGGACTGCTCGTGCCCGACCGTAGCGCGGCGGGCGCGCGGTCCGGGAGGGGTCAGCGCAGCCGGAGCTGGTAGCAGCGCGACTGCTCCGGCAGTGCCACGTCGTACGGCGGGTAGGTGGGGATCCGCGTCCAGCCGAGCGCCGCGTACAGCGCCTCCGCGTCGGGCTGGCGGTCGCCGGTCTGCAGCACGACGCGGTCCGCGCCCGCGGCGGCGGCCAGCCGCGCGACCTCGGTCATCACGGCGCGCCCCACGCCCCGGCCGCGCTGACCGGGCGCGACGACCACCCGCTTCACCTCGAGCTCGCCGCCGTGGTCCCGCAGCACCGCGTGCCCGATCGCCGTGCCGTCCGCGTCCACCGCCAGGACGGTGTGCCGCACCGTGGCCGGGTCCACCGCGAGGGCGGCGGCCGCCGCGTCGTCCAGGTCGACGTCCGCGTACCGGACCGCCATCTCGGCGTCCATCGTGGCCCGCAGCGCCGCCGCGCGGGGGTCGGCGTAGTCGACGGCCTGGAGCGTGTACGACGCGTCGGACGTGGTGGTCATGCGGGCGGGCTCCCCGGGGGTCGGTGCGCTGCCGCGGCTGCGGCGCCGGTCACGATAGGGCGCGTCCGACCTGCGCCGCCACGTGCGGGCGGGTGACCGTGGGGTGCTCGTGGGGTGCTCGTGGGGTGCCCGGGCGGGCGGGGCGGCGCCGGGCTCAGCCGGCGGCGGCCACCGCGTCCAGCAGCGCGAGGCTCGCCGCGACGATCTCCGCCTGCGCGTCGGCGCGCGGGACGGCCGGCTCGCCGTCGCCCGGCTGGGGGCCGTAGTCCGCGAAGAACGCGTGCACGGCGCCGGGCACCTCGACGACGGTCGCCGACGCGGGCAGGTCCGCGCGGGACGCCTCGACGTCCTCGGCCGTGGTCAGCCCGTCGCGCGAGCCCCGCACCGACGTCACCAGGACGTCCGCGTCGCGCATGTCGCCCAGGGGGTACGAGGCGTGCAGCAGCAGGCCGTCGACCACGTCGTCGTGCCCCGCGGCGAACGACGCCGCCGCCACACCGCCGAGCGAGTGGCCGCCGACCGCCCAGCGCTCGACGCCGTCGAACGCCGCGATCGCCGACGCGGACTGCCCCGGGGAGGTGAGCGCGATGCCCAGCGGCTCCTTGAGGGCCACCACCAGGTAGCCGGCCTCGGCGAGCGGGCGCAGCACGGTCGCCGTCGCACGCACGTCGACCCGGGCTCCCGGGGAGTACACCAGCCCCGCCGTCGGCGCGGTGCCGCGCGGGACGAAGGCGTACCAGCCCGCCGACTCGCGGACGTCGACGGCGTCGTCGGCGCGCAGCGCGTCGAGCGCCGCGTCGGTGGCCGGGAACGGCCGGAGCCAGGCCGCCGCACCGGCGAGCACCGCCAGCAGCACGGACCCCACCCCGGCGGCGACCGCGCGGAGCACCCGGCGGTCCCGGCGCGCCGGCACCCGGTCGGCGCCGCGGCGCAGGCGCAGCAGCACCGTGGCGAGCAGCGCGAGGCCCGCGACGGCGGTCGCGGCGAGCAGGGCGGCCAGCGCCCGGTGCTGGTGCGCGACCGCGTCGCCGGTGCTGAGCACGACCCACGCCGGGGACGCGAGGAGCGCGACGCCGAGGACGAGGCGCAGGGCGAGGCCGGCGGTGCGGGGGGTCATGGGTGCAGTCTAGGCGAAGTGCTCAGCATGCTGAGGATAGGCGTCGTCCGCGCCGCCGGGCACGCGGCCCGGGCCGCGCGGTACGGTGCGCGACATGGGTGCGTGGATCGACGACGTGGTGCTGCAACCCGGCGAGTCCGTGGTGTGGGGAGTGCCGGCGACGTCGTCGCAGCACGGCATCGGGCGGGGCGGGCGGCTGACGCTCACCACCGCAGCCCTGGTGTTCCACCCGCACCGGGTCGACGCGGCCACGGGCGGGACGCCCTGGCGGGTGCCGCTGACGGCGGTCCGCGAGGTCGGCGTGCAACCGGTCGCGCTCGGGGACCTGTTCGCCGGGGGTCTGCG
>JAPSIJ010000166.1 GCA_031178805.1 Cellulomonas sp.
CCGGCACCTCCGCGGGGCAGGTCCAGCCCTGCGCGCGCATCCAGTCCAGGTACTGCTGCGTCGAGGCGCCCGCCGCCGGTCCCGCCGCGGCGGGGCCGGCGACCGGGACGGCGGCGACGCCGGCGTCCCCGAGCACGGCCAGCGCGTCGGCGGAGCCGGTGGCCGGGGTGACCGCGGGGCGGTCCCCCAGCAGGAACAGGCCGACCGCGACCACGCCGAGGCCGGTGAGGGACCCGACGGCGGCGCGCAGGCCGCGGCGCCCCTGGCCGCCGGTCGCGCCCGGGAGGCTGCGCCGGGCGCCGAGCAGGCCGCCGCCGAGCACGCCGCGCGCGCCCAGGACGTCGCGGGAGCCCAGGACGCCGCGGGTGCCGAGCGGGCCGCGGTCGCCCACGGCCTCGGCCGCGTGGCCGAGCAGCCCGCGGCCGCCGGCGAGCAGGCCGTCGAGCGCGCCGGGCGTGCCGGTGCCCGCAGGCGCGGGCGTGCGGCGGCCGGCGGGCGGCACGAACGGGTCCATCGCCCGCGGCGCCGGCCGGGCCGCGGGGCGGGCCGGCTCGGCGCCCGGCGGGCAGCCGAGCGCGAGCAGGCGGGCGGTGAGGTCGCCGGCGGGGCGGACGTCGTCGGCGTCGCAGAGCACCCGCCGGGCGGCGCGCGCCGCGGCGAGCTCGGCCGCGCACCGGCGGCAGCAGGCGACGTGCGCGAGCGCCCGCTCGGTGGCGGCCGGGCTCAGCTGGCCGTCGACCAGCGCGCTGACCCGGTCGCCGAGGTGGCCGCTCATCGCGCACCCGCCGTGGCCGTCACCCCGGACCCGAGGTCGCCGTCGGCTCCGTCCGCCTCGGACGCGGCGGACGGCGTGCGCTGCCCGGCCGCGGGCGCGCGGTGCTCGAGCGCCACCCGCAGGCGCGCGCGGGCGCGGTGGATGCGCGAGCGGACCGTGCCGAGCTTGATGCCCAGGGTCACCGCGATCTCCTCGTACGACAGCCCCTCGATGTCGCACAGCACCACGGCCGCGCGGTACTCCGGGGGCAGCTCGTCCAGCGCCCGCTGCACGTCGACGTCGAGGTTGCCGTGCTCGAACGCGCGCTCCGGCCCGCCGTCGGACGTGGGGTAGCGGTCGTCGTCCTCGCCCATCGCGTCCATCCGGATGCGCTGGCGGCGGCGCGCCTGGTCGAGGAACAGGTTCGTGGTGATCCGGTGCAGCCAGCCCTCGAACGTGCCGGGGGTGTACGTGGACAGCGAGCGGAACACCCGGACGAAGACCTCCTGCGTGAGGTCCTCGGCGTCGTGCCGGTTGCCCGTCAGCCGGTAGGCGAGGCGGTACACGCGCGCGGAGTGCTCCCGGACGATCGCCTCCCAGGTCGGGGGCTGCCAGTCCGGGTCGGGCAACGAGGTCGCCATCCACGTCCTTCTGCGTCGTGCGCCGCGGGACGCGGCACGGTGCTCCAGTGTCCCAGGCCGCGGCCCCCGGGTCGAACCGGGCACGGCGGCCTGACGGGTGAACGCCCGGGCGCGTCCCGGGGTTCCCCGCGGCCCGGGAGGACGGGCGACCACTAGGCTGAGCAGCGCCGCCGCGCGCCCGTGCGCGCCGGCGCCCCGCCCGCCGCACCGCACGTCCGCAGGAGGACACCATCGCCACCGACAAGGCCGCCAGCTGGGTCTACGCGGAGGGCTTCGCCCCCGAGGACGAGACGCTGCTGCGCGCCCGCGACCGCGCGGGCGAGCTCGGCTGCACGCCGGTGGCGCCGGGCACGGGCGCCGCGCTGACGGTGCTCGCCGCCGCGGCGCGCGCGCGGGCGGTCGTGGAGGTCGGCACCGGCGCGGGCGTGAGCGGGCTGCACCTGCTGCGCGGGATGCCCGGCGACGGCGTGCTCACCACCATCGACGTCGAGGTCGAGCACCAGCGCGCGGCCAAGCAGGCGTTCGCCGAGGAGGGCGTCCGCCCGGCCCGGACCCGGACCATCTCCGGCCGCGCCCTGGACGTGCTCCCCCGGCTCACCGACGGCGCGTACGACCTGGTGTTCGTGGACGCGGACGTCGAGAGCTACCCGGCCTACGTCGAGCAGGCCGTGCGGCTGCTCCGCCCGGGCGGCGTGCTCGCGGTGGACGACGCGCTGTGGCACGACCGGGTGGCCGACCCGGCGCGGCGGGACGAGGCCACGACGATCGTCCGGGAGACCGGCCGACGGGTCCGCGAGGACGACCGGCTGCGGCCGGCGCTGCTGCCCGTCGGCGACGGGCTGCTGGTGGCCGTCCGCCGCTGAGCCGCGACGGCACGGCGCGGCCGGGCGGACCCGGCCGCGCGGCGCAGTGCGATGCGGTGCGGTGCGTCAGCGCAACGCGGCCAGGTACCGCAGCAGCAGCCGGGCGCCGTAGCCGGTGGCGCCCTCGGTGACCTCGTGCTTGTCGGCCGCCGCGCGCGCGGGCCCGGCGATGTCGAGGTGCGCCCAGGTGCGGGTGCCGACGAACTCGCGCAGGAACAGGGCGGCGGTGATCGAGCCGCCGCCGTGCTTCAGGTCCTGGGGCACGTGCCGCAGGTCCGCGACGGAGGACCGCACGGCGTCGGCGTAGTCCGCGACGAGCGGCATCGGCCACACCGGCTCGCCGGACTCCGCGGCGGCGGTCTCCAGCGCCGCGGTGAGCCGCGGGTCGGTGGCGTAGAGCGCGGCGTGCTGCCGGCCGAGGCCCAGGCTCGCGGCGCCGGTCAGCGTGGCGACGTCGAGCAGCACGTCCGGCGCCAGCGTCGCGTCGGCCCACGCCAGCGCGTCGCCGAGCACCAGCCGGCCCTCCGCGTCGGTGTTGGCGACCTCGACGGTGCGCCCGCCCCACATCCGCAGCACGTCCCCCGGCCGGTAGGACGCGGCACCGACGTGGTTCTCGGCGAGCGGCAGCACGGCGGTGACCCGGTGCGGCACGCCGGCCGCGGCGGCGCCGAGCACGGTGGCGAGGGCGACGGCCGCGCCGGCCATGTCGGTCTTCATGGGCACCATCGCCTCGCGCGGCTTGATCGAGAGGCCGCCCGTGTCGTACGTGATGCCCTTGCCGACGACCACGACGTGCTGCGCGGCGCGCGTGCGGCCGGCGTCGGCGGCGGGCTCGTACGTCACGGTGACGAGCCGCGGGCCGGAGGCGGACCCGGCCCCGACGGCGAGGATGCCGCCGAAGCCCTGCGCCGCGAGCTCGCGCTCGGCGAGCACCTCGACGCGCAGCCCGGCGGCACGGGCGAGCTCGCCCGCGCGGTCGGCGAACCAGGCCGGGTTCTTCGTGCTGGACGGCGTGTTCGCGAGGTCGCGCACCAGCCAGGTGGCGGTGGCGCCGCGGACGGCCTCCTCGAGCGCCGCCTGCGCCTTCGCGCCGTCGCGGCCGACGACGACGAGCCGCTCGGCCGGGGCGTCCTTCGGGCCGGCCGGCGCGCCGATGCGCTGCACGCGGTAGGCGGCGAGCAGGTAGCCCTCGACGAGCGCGCGCACGGAGCGCCCGCCGTCGCCGCCGGGCTCGGTGCCCACGGTGGTCAGCACCGTGCGCAGCCCGCGGGTGGCCCGGGCCAGGGCCGCGCCGGCCCGCCGGACGTCGTCCGGGGTGCCGTCGCCGACGCCCACCAGGACGAGCCGCCGGGGCAGGCCCGCCCAGGGCAGGGCGGTGCCGGCGCTGCCGACGGGGCGCGGCAGCAGCAGCGTCCACGCCTCGCCCGCGGCACCGGTCAGGCCGGCGCGCTCCGCGAGCTCGGCCAGGTCGATGCCGTACCGGGCCGCGGCGTCGGCGGTGCCCCGCCGCGGCTGCAGGTCGGTGTCGTCCGGCGCCGCCGGGGCGACCGGGACGGCCACCGCGTCGACGCCGGGCTCCAGCAGGAGGTCCGACGACGCGAGCGTGCCCGCCGCCAGGGCGACGGCGGGCACCTCACGGCCGATGCGCACCTCGGGGTGCGGGGGGCGGGCCACGTCAGCGCGAGCCGGGGGCGTCAGGAGACGACGGAGGTGAGGGCCTCGCCCAGCTCCTGCGCCTCGGTCGCGTTGAGCTCGACGACGAGCCGGCCACCGCCCTCGAGCGGGACGCGCATGACGATGCCGCGGCCCTCCTTGGTCACCTCGAGCGGACCGTCACCGGTCCTCGGCTTCATCGCGGCCATGCGGGGCTCTCCTTCGCGTCGTGGCTGGGCGTCCGGCCGCCGAACCCGCTGGTCCCGCGGGGGGCGGGAGGGGCACGGGCGGGCGCCCGGAACCCGGATGTCCGTCGGCCAGTCTAGTTCACCCGGGCGACAAGGCGGGCGCTGCGCTGCAGATCCGTCCGCCGGGCGCACCCGTCCGGGCTCACGGCGGCCACCCGGACGGCGGCACGAACCGCCAGATCCGCCACACCCAGACCACCTGGAGGACGAGCATCAGGACCACCACGGCGCCCGTCCAGGCCCACCGCGCCCACCGCGGCCGGGTGACCACGCCCGCGGTCGCCGCACCGAGCGGGAACGCCAGCACCAGGAACCGCGCGAGGCTGCTGCCCGGCTCCACGGCCGCGGCGAGGTAGAGCAGGTACCCCGCCGACCAGGCGTGCAGCTCCCGGCCGAGCCGCCACGCGGACGGGCTGACCAGGCACGCCACCACGAACGCCGCCGCACCGAGCACCACGAGCGGCCAGGCCGCGCCGAACCAGAACTCCGGCACGTACGCCCAGCCGGCGAACGGCGCGGTGGTCCGGGCGCCGCGCCAGGCCTGCTGGGTCTGCAGGTAGGCGTCGGGGACGCCCGTGACCCAGCCGCAGAGCAGCACCCAGGCCACCCCCGAGACGACGGCCGTGCCCGCGAGCGCCGCGAGGCCGGCCACGTCGCGGGGGGCCGGCCGCTCCCCCGTCGCCCGCCACTCGCGCCAGCGCACCAGCGCGTGCACGGCCACGACCACCGCCATCGGCAGCGCGACCGCCCGGGTGAACCCGAGCGCGAGCACGGCGGCGCACGCCCAGCCGTACCGGCGGGTGACGACCGCGAGCAGCGACGCCGCGACCAGCAGCAGCGCGAGCGACTCCGTGTAGCCGACCTGCAGCACGACGGACGTCGGGAACACGCTGACCAGCAGCACCGTCGCCAGCGGCAGCCCGGGGCGGGCGGCGACGGCGCGCGGGGCACCGCGCACCACCGTCCGGTGCACCAGCAGCACCGCCGCCGCGCCGGCGAGCAGCGACACCGTCGGCGCGACGACCGCCCACGAGCCGCCGGTCACGGTCATGACGCCGCGGACCAGCAGCGGGTACAGCGGGAAGAACGCCCACTCGTTCTGCTGGACCAGCCCGTCGGCGCCGACCGGCAGCGTGGCCGGGTAGCCGCCCTCGGCGATCCGCCGGTACCAGGTGGCGTCCCACATCAGGCCCGTGTACTCCGCGTACCCCGGGGACGCGCCCGTCCAGCCGCTGGCCGCCTGGCGCCGCGCGACCACGAGCAGCAGCACGGCGGAGAACGCGCGGGCGGCGGCGTAGACGGTCAGCGTCTGCAGCCACCACGGCCAGGTGCGCGGGTCCGGCCGCACGCCCGTCCCCGGCCCGCCGGCGGGGTGCCGGGCCGCGCGCCGGGTGGCGGGCGCGGCGGCCCCGTCCGTCACGCCAGGCCCCGGACGGCCCGCGCGGGCGCGAGCTCGCCGCGCAGCGCGGCGACCATGTCGACGGTCCGGCGGGTGGCCCGCACGTCGTGCGCCCGGAACACCCGCGCGCCGAGCCAGGCGGCCACCGAGGTCGCCGCGAGCGTGCCCTCCAGCCGGTCCTCCGGCGGCAGGTCCAGGGTCTCCCCCA
>JAPSIJ010000167.1 GCA_031178805.1 Cellulomonas sp.
GCCGCCCACGGCGTCCCGGTGGTGCTGGACACCTCGGGCGCCCCGTTCGCGGCGGCGGTCCGGCACGGCGGCCTCGCCCTGGTGAAGCCGAACGACGACGAGCTCGCCGAGCTGGTGGGGCAGGACCTCACCACCGTCGGCGACGTGCTGGAGGCCGCCCGCTCGGTGCGCGCGCTCGGCACCGGGGCCGTGCTGGTCAGCCTCGGCGCGCACGGCGCGCTGCTGGTCACCGGCGACGGCACCTGGTGGGCCGGCGGCCCCGCGCTGGTGCCGGTGTCCACCGTCGGCGCGGGGGACTCCACCCTCGCCGGCTACCTCGCGGCCGACGGCGCCCCCGCCGACCGCCTGCGCCGCGCCGTGGCCTGGGGCCGCGCCGCGGTCCTGCTGCCCGGCAGCGCGGTGCCGCTGCCGTCCGACGTCCGTACCGACGAGGTCGCCGTCGTGGCCGACCCCGATCCCTCCCTCGCCCTCAAGGAGCTGTGACATGAGCCTGCCCCTGACCTCCGCCGAGCTCGTCGGCGTCGACCTGGTCGCCCGGGACCGCGACGACGCGACCGGGCAGCTCATCGCCCTGCTCGCCGCCGCGGGCCGGGTCACCGACGCCGAGGGGTTCCACGCCGACGTGCGCGCCCGCGAGGCGCAGATGGCCACCGGGATGCCCGGCGGCGTCGGCCTGCCGCACGCCCGCTCCGAGCACGTCGCGGCGCCGAGCCTCGCCGTCGGCAAGCTGCAGGACCCGGTCGACTGGGGCGCCCCGGACGGCCCGGCCCGGCTGGTGTTCCTGATCGCGGCCCCGGCCGGCGGCGACGCCGACCACCTGCAGATCCTCGCGGCGCTCGCGCGCCGCCTCGTGCACGAGTCCTTCCGCCAGTCCCTGCTCGACGCGCCCGACGCCGCCACCGTGGCGGAGATCGTCACGCGAGAGGTGGTCCCCTCATGAAGTTCGTCGCCGTCACCTCGTGCCCCACGGGGATCGCCCACACGTACATGGCCGCCGAGGCCCTGGAGACCACCGGCCGGTCCGGCGGCCACGAGGTCGTCGTGGAGACCCAGGGCGCCGCCGGCTCCACCCCGCTCGACCCCGACGTGATCGCCGCGGCGGACGGCGTGATCTTCGCCGCCGACCTCGAGGTCCAGGACCGCGAGCGGTTCGCCGGCAAGCCGTTCGTCGACGTCGGCGTGAAGAAGGCCGTGCACGACCCGACGGGCGTGCTCGCCCAGGCCGTCGAGGCCGTGGAGGCCGGCGCGGTCGCCCCGGCCTCCGCCGCGGCACCGGCCGCCGGGCCCCGGCCCGCCACGAAGGTCGACCCGAACGCCGGCGTCGGCACCCGCATCCGGCAGTGGCTGATGACGGGCGTGTCGTACATGATCCCGTTCGTCGCCGCGGGCGGGATCATGATCGCCCTCGGCTTCATGGTCGCGCAGGCGGCGTGGGGCGAGACCGGCGCGGTCGAGGTCACCCAGGTGCCCGTGCAGGAGCTGATCTCGTCGTTCAGCATCGCGTCCGGCCAGGACTGGGCGGCCCTGCTGTTCCAGACCGGCAGCGCCGCGTTCGCGTTCCTCGTGCCCGTGCTCTCCGGCTTCATCGCCTACGGCATCGCGGACCGCCCCGGCCTGGTCCCCGGCTTCGTCGGCGGGTCCGTGTCCGTGCTGGTCGGCGCCGGCTTCCTCGGCGGCCTGGTCACCGGCTTCGTCGCCGGCTTCCTCGCGCTGTGGATCAGCCGGTGGCGGGTGCCCAAGGGCGTGCGCGGCGTGATGCCGGTGGTGGTCACCCCGCTGCTGTCCTCGCTGATCACCGGCTTCCTGATGTTCGTGCTGATCGGCCGCCCGATCGCGAACCTGATGGAGGGGCTGACCAGCTGGCTGAACGGGCTGTCCGGCTCCAACCTCGTGCTGATGGGCGCGCTGCTCGGCGCGATGATGGGCTTCGACCTCGGCGGCCCGGTGAACAAGGTGGCGTACACCTTCGCGGTCACCGGCCTGGCCACCGAGGGCCTGGCGACCGGCGCCGTGCAGTACCAGATCATGGCCGCCGTGATGGCCGCCGGCATGGTCGCCCCGCTGGGCATGGCGCTCGCCACGTTCATCCGCAAGCGCGTCTTCACCCACGCGGAGCAGGAGAACGGCAAGGCCGCGGTGCTGCTCGGCCTGTCGTTCATCTCCGAGGGCGCGATCCCGTTCGCCGCCGCCGACCCGTGGCGGGTCATCGTGTCCTCGCTGGTCGGCTCCAGCGTCACCGGCGCGCTGACCATGGCCGTGGGCTCCGACCTGCGCGCCCCGCACGGCGGCGTGTGGGTGCTGCCGCTGATCTCGAACCCGCTCGGGTTCCTGCTGGCGGTCGCCGTCGGCACCGCCGTGACCGCCGCCCTGGTGGTCGCGCTGAAGAGCATGAGGCCCAGCCCGGTCGTGCAGGCCGAGCAGGCGGCCGACGCCACGGCCGGCGCGCGCGCCGGCCAGCCCGCGGTGGCCTGACCGGCGCACCGCGGCGACCGTCGACAGAAGGGACGATCGATGACGACGACCGACGAGGCACCGGCCGCGGGCACGGTGCTGCACGGGGCGGGGGTCGGCCGCGGGGCCGCGGTCGGGCCGGTGGTCCGGGTCCGGCCGGCCCCGGCCGTGGCCGGCGACGCCCCGGTGGTCCGGGACGGGGCGCCCGTCGCGGCCGCCGACCTGCCCGACGCCGTGGCCGCGGCGTTCGCCGACGTGGCCGCCGCGCTGCGCGACCAGGCCGGCCGCGCCGAGGGCACGGTCGCGGAGGTGCTCGGCGCCACCGCGATGATGGCCGACGACCCGGCCCTGCGGGACCAGGTCCTCACCGCCGTGCGGGGCGGCGAGCCGCCGGTGGCCGCGGTGGACGCCGCGGTCGGCGCGTTCGCCGCGGTGTTCGAGCAGGCCGGCGGCTACCTCGCCGAGCGGGTCACCGACCTGCGCAGCGTCCGGGACCGGGTGGTCGCCCGGCTCGCGGGGCTGCCGGCCCCCGGCGTCCCGGAGCTGCGCGAGCCGTCGGTCGTCGTGGCGCGGGACCTCGCGCCCGCGGACACCGCCGCGCTCGACCTCGCCCGCGTGCTCGCGCTGGTCACCGAGGAGGGCGGCCCCACCGGGCACACGGCGATCATCGCCGGGCAGAACGGCATCCCGTGCGTCGTCCGGGCGACCGGCGCCACGGCGCTCGCCGAGGGCACCGACGTCGCGGTCGACGCGGCGGCGGGCACCGTCACCGTCGCGCCCGACGCCGCGCAGCGCGCCGCCCTCGCCGCCCGGGCCGAGGCGGCGCGCGCGCTGGAGGCGGACACCGACCCGGGCGCCACCGCCGACGGGCACCCGGTCGCCCTGCTGGCCAACATCGGCACCGCAGAGGACGCCGAGCGGCTCGCCGGCGCCGCCGTGGAGGGCGTCGGGCTGTTCCGCACCGAGGTGCTGTTCCTCGGTCGCCAGCAGGCCCCCACCGTCGACGAGCAGGCCACCGCGTACGCGCGGGTGCTCCGGGCGCTCGGCCCGGACCGCAAGGTCGTCGTCCGCACGCTCGACGCCGGCGCCGACAAGCCGCTGGCCTTCGCCAACCTGCACCCGGAGGAGAACCCGGCGCTCGGCGTGCGCGGCTACCGGCTGGTGCGCTCCGCGCCGGAGCTGCTCGCCGACCAGCTGACGGCGCTCGCCCGGGCCGGCGCCGAGACCGGCACCGAGCCGTGGGTGATGGCCCCGATGGTCGCCACCCCCGCCGAGGCGCGCGCGTTCGCCGCCGCCGTCCGGGAGGCCGGCCTGCGCACCGCCGGCGTCATGGTGGAGGTGCCCGCCGCGGCGCTGCGGGCCGGCGCCGTGCTGGACGAGGTCGACTTCGTGTCCCTCGGCACCAACGACCTCGCGCAGTACACGATGGCCGCCGACCGGCTCCGCGGGGAGCTCGTCGACCTGCTCGACGCCTGGCAGCCCGCCGTGCTCGACCTCGTCGCCGCCACCGCGCGCGCCGGGGCCGGGCGGCCGGTCGGCGTCTGCGGCGAGTCGGCCTCCGACCCGCTGATGGCGCTCGTGCTCACCGGGCTCGGCGTCACCAGCCTGTCGATGTCGCCCGCGGCGCTGCCCGCGGTGCGGTTCGCGCTGCGGCGGCACACGCTCGAGCAGTGCCGGGGGATGGCGGAGGCCGCGCTGGCCGTGGCCGACCCCGCCGCGGCGCGCGCGGCGGTGGCGGGACTGCTGGAGCCGGAGGTGCGGGCGGCGCTCGCGGTCTGATTTGCCGGCGGTCAGGCCACGGGTACCGGTGCCCGCCGTCCCTCCTGCTCCCGGAGCGCCCGGCGCCGGGTCCGGTCGGGCGTCTCGCCGACCACCTGCCGGTAGCGGCGGGTGAAGTGCGCCTGGTCGGTCCAGCCGAGCTCGGCGGCCAGCGTGGCCAGGTCCGTGGCCGGCTCCGTGTGCAGCGTCGTCGCGGCGACCTGCAGCCGGCGGCACTCCAGCAGCCACCGGGGCGTCAGCCCCGTGTGGTCCCGCACCACCCGGCTCAGCGTGCGCGTCGTCGTCCCGAGCTCGCGCGCGAGGTCGCCGACCCGGAGGACGTCCGCGCGCTCCTCGGCGAGCCGGCACACGGTGTTCGCGAGCCGTCCGGCGTCGTCGACGCGTGCCGCGAGCGGGAGCAGCCACTCGCGCAGGGGTGCGGCCAGGTCGGCGCCGGCGGCGCCACCGGCCAGCGCCGCGGCGACCGCGCGCACCGGAGCCCCGGTCAGCCGCTCGCGCCGTCCCACCAGGTCGACCGGGCCCGTCGTCGTCAGCAGCCGGGCGGCGGCGGGACGCAGCAGCACGCCGACCACCCAGGAGGACCCGGACAGCTCCCGCACGGACAGCACCCGCTCCGGCCCGTGCAGCGTCGCCCCCGCGGGTCCCAGCACCGCGTTCGCCGCGGGGTAGGTGAGCACCCGCTGCGGTCGCGTGCGACCGGGCGGCACGTCCCAGCGCACGACCCAGACGTGCCGGACCACCTCGTCGAGGTCCGCGCCCAGCGGGAACCGGTCGAACCGCACCTCGGGGTCGCCCGGGTTGAGGTGCCCTCGCGACCCGACCACCGCCACCCCCCGTGGTGTCCCGTTCGTACAAGACCCTGTCCCGCCCGTGCGGCGAGGGTGGGGCCATGGCCGAGAGCACCGCGCCCGCCACGGGCGCCCACACCACGCACGGCGTCCCGCACGGGCGCACGTCCCTCACGCCGCACCTCGTCGTGCACCCCGCCGAGCGGGCGATCGCATTCTACGAAGAGGTGTTCGGCGCCCGCGTCCTCGGGGTGACGCGGATGGGCGAGGGCGGGCCGGTCGGCGAGGCCGCGCTCGACCTCGGGAACGGCTGCCTCACGCTGAGCGACCCGGTGGACGCCTTCGGGATCGTCGCTCCCGACCCCGCGCGGGCGACGTACTCGCTCGCGCTGCACGTCCCCGACGTGGACGCCGTCGTCGAGCGGGCGGCGCGCGCCGGCGCGACGGTGCGCGAGCCCGTCGCGACCTTCGTCTCGGGCGACCGGTACGGGTCGCTCGTGGACCCGTTCGGCGTGCGGTGGACCGTGCTGACCCGGGTGGAGGACCTGTCCCCGGAGGAGAGCGCGCGCCGCGTGGCGCAGTGGGCGGCGACGCAGGGCTGACGCGTAGCCTGGCCGCATGGTGCCCGACCACGGCGTGCTGGACCCGGAGACCGACCCGCTGGCCACCCTCGTGCTGGAGCCGGACGACCTGCGGGGCCTGGCCCGGCGGGTGACCGGCTCGCCCGCCG
>JAPSIJ010000168.1 GCA_031178805.1 Cellulomonas sp.
CGACCCACCGCCAGCCGCCGGCGCCGAGCCGGTGCTTGGCCCGGAGCGCCAGGGCGGCGCGGAACAGGTGCAGCACGGAGCCCTCGTCGGCCTCCTGGACGTCGGCGGCGTACGCGGCCCAGCCGTCGGGCTGGGGCAGCCAGGTCCGGCCCGTCGGGCTGAAGCCGAACCCCGGGGCGCCCGCCTGCCAGGGCAGCGGCACCCGGCAGCCGTCGCGGCCCCGTTCGGCGCCGCCGGAGCGGGCGAAGGTCGGGTCCTGCCGCAGCGCGTCCGGGAGCGTGGTGTGCTCGGGCAGGCCGAGCTCCTGGCCCTGGTAGACGTACAGCGAGCCGGGCAGGGCCGCGGCGAGCAGCGTCATGGCGCGGGCCCGGCGCAGGCCGGCCGCCTCGTCGGGCTGCGGGTCGTCGGCGCCGATGCCGTTCGGCCGGGTGCCGGGGTCGGCGAGGCCCAGCCGGGCCGGCAGTCGCACGATGTCGTGGTTCTCCAGGGCCCAGGTGGGGACCGAGCCGACGGCCGACGTGGACGCCAGCGAGGCGTCCACCGCGTCGGCGATCTCCGGCGCCCGCCACCGGGCCGAGATGAAGTTGAAGTTGAACGCCTGGTGGTACTCGTCCGGCCGCAGGTACAGCGCGTGCCGCGCGGGGTCGGACACCCACGCCTCGGCGACCATCGCGCGGTCGCCGTCGTACTCGTCGAGCACCGCCCGCCACGCGCGGTAGATCTCGTGCACGCCGTCCTGGTCCCACATCGGCCCCTGGTTCGACGCCGGCCGGTCCTCCCCCGCGGCGTCCTCCGTGACGGAGCCGTCGAGCAGCTTCTGCTCGGCGCCGAAGTCGGGCAGGCCGGCCGCCTTGACCAGCCCGTGCGCGACGTCCACCCGGAAGCCGGCGACGCCGCGGTCAAGCCAGAACCGCAGCAGGTCCTCGAACTCCGCGCGCACCTCCGCGTTCGTCCAGTCGAGGTCGGGCTGCCCGGGGTCGAACAGGTGCAGGTACCACTGCCCGGGCCGGCCGTCGGGCTCCGTGACCCGGGTCCACGCGTCGCCGCCGAACACGGACTGCCAGTTGTTCGGCGGCTCCGCCCCGTCGGGGCCGCGGCCGTCGCGGAACAGGTACCGCCCGCGCTCGGGCGAGCCGGGGCCGGCGGCCAGCGCGGCGCGGAACCAGGCGTGCTCGGACGAGGTGTGGTTGGGCACCAGGTCGACCATGACGCGCAGGCCGAGCTCCCGGGCGGTGGCCACCAGGGCGTCGGCGTCGGCCAGGGTGCCGAACAGCGGGTCGACGTCGCGGTAGTCGGCGACGTCGTACCCCGCGTCGGCCTGCGGCGACGGGTAGAACGGCGACAGCCACACGGCGTCCGCGCCGAGCGAGGCGATGTGCTCGAGGCGCGCGGTGACGCCGGGCAGGTCGCCGATGCCGTCGCCGTCGGAGTCGGCGAACGACCGCGGGTACACCTGGTAGACGACGGCGTCGCGCCACCAGGGCTGCGCGGTGCGGGTGGGGTCGTCGGCGGTCATGCGGCTCCTCGCTGCGGGGTCGGTGGCGGGTCGGTGACGGGATCGGGCACGGGGACGGCGCCGGTCACTTGACCGAGCCCCGGACGACGCCGCCGATGATCCACTTCTGGCCGATCACGTAGACCAGGACCATCGGGGCCAGCGCCATCAGGTACGAGGCGAACGCCAGGCTGTACTGGGTGTTGAACTGCCCCTGGAACGCGTACTGCACCAGCGGCAGCGTGTACTGCGCCCGGTCGGACAGCACCACCAGCGGCATCAGGAAGTCGTTCCACGCGCCGAGCGCGGCCAGGATGACCACGGTGGCGTTGATCGGCATCAGCAGCGGGAACACGACGCTGCGGAACCGGCGGACCGGGCTGGCCCCGTCGAGCGCCGCGGCCTCCTCCAGCTCGTACGGGATGGACCGCACGTAGCCGGTGTAGAGCAGGGTGTTGAACGGCAGGTTGTAGATCGCGTAGAGCAGCACCAGGCCCCACAGCGAGTCCATCCCGAGCGCCGAGGTCTGCTTGACCAGCGGCAGCATGATCACCGGGAACGGGATGAACATGGCCGCGAGCAGGAAGTAGAACCCGAACCGGAAGAACCGCCGGTCCATGTTGCGCGCGAACACCCAGCCGACGAGGGAGTTCGTCAGCAGCGTGAGCACGACGGCGCCGGCGGTGACGACCGCGGAGTTGCCCAGGGCGCGCGGGAAGTCGACGACCTCGATCGCGGTGCCGAAGTTGTCCCACCGCCACTCGGTGGGCAGGGCCCACGGGCTGCCGCCGAGCTGCTCGGGCGACTTCAGCGCGGTGACGACGGCCAGGTAGAACGGGACGAGGACCGAGGCCGAGCACACGACGAGGACGGCGGTGAGCCACCAGTTGACCCGGCGGCGGCCGGGGTACAGCTCGGCGCGGCGGGCGGGGCGCCCGGAGCCGCCGAGGGGGACCACGCGGTCGGGGGCGGTGGGGGTCGCAGCGGTCATCACACACGCTCCCGGCTGCGCATGGTCCGCACCTGGAACAGGGAGACGAGCGCGATCACGACGAAGAAGATGATGGCGTTGGCGGACTGGTAGGCGAACTCGCCGGCGTTGAACCCGGCGCTGAAGATCAGCACCGACATCGACCGGGTGGCGTCGCCCGGGCCGCCGCCGGTCATGGCGATGATCTGGTCGAACACCATGAGGAAGCCCTTGACGGTCAGCAGGGTGTTGATGGTGACGAACGGCATGAGGATCGGGAACGTCACCCGGCTGAACCGGCGCCAGCCGGTCGCGCCGTCGATCGACGCGGCCTCGTACACCTCGACGGGCACCGTCTGCAGGCCCGCGAGGTAGATGATCGTGGTCACCGCCGAGGCGCCCCAGACGGAGACCACGACGATGCCGACCCAGGCGAGGTCGGGGTTGCCGAGGATGCTCGTGCTGAGCGCCTCGACGCCGAGCGCGGAGCCGATCTGCGGCACGGCGGACGAGAAGATGAAGTTGAAGATGTACCCGACGATCAGCAGCGACAGGATGTTCGGCACGAAGAACACCGCGCGCAGCGTCCGCCGGAACGCGATCCGGCCGTTCAGCCCGACCGCGAGCGCCAGCGAGATCACGTTGGTGAGCACGGCGGCGACGACCGCGAAGCCGAAGGTGAACCGGTAGGCGCGGCCCACCCGGGCGTCGGAGAAGAGCAGCTCGTAGTTCTTGAGGCCCACCCACTCCCAGTCCCCGTACCCCCGGTAGTTGGTCAGGCTGTAGAAGAACCCCTGCAGGGCGGGCAGCGTGTGGAAGGCGAAGAAGGCCAGCAGCGCGACGGCGCCGACCGTGTAGGCGAATCTCCGGGACGTGGTCATCGCGCGCACCTCACAGCGACTCGCGCTCGTAGGCCGCGTCCCACTCGGCCTGCAGCTGCGCGCCGAGGCTCCGCGGGTCGCGGGAGTACAGGAAGGTCTGCAGCGCCCCGCCGAGGTTCACGCCCGCGAGCATCTGGTGCTCGGGGAAGCCGGTGATCCGGCCCTCGTCGAGGTACGTCTTGAGGCCGGCGAGCAGGTCGTCCGCGGGCTCGACGTCCGGGCGGGCGGGGAACACCGCGAGGCCGTCGGACAGCGCCTGCTGGGACTCCGGGGTGGTGAGGAAGGCGATGAACCGCTCCGCCTCCGCCTGGTGCGCGGCGCCCTCGACGGTGGTCAGGACCTGGTCGATCCCGGAGACCATCGCGGCGGGCTCGTCGGAGTCCGCCCACTGCACGACCGCCGCGCCGAGCCGGACGTCCGGGTTCACGGCCCGGATCGCGGGGATCGCCCAGATGCCCTGCAGGTACATGGAGGCCTCGCCGCGGGCCATCGCGGTGTTGCCGCCGTTGTAGTCGGTGCCGAACGGGTCGGCGTTCGCGTAGTCGAGCAGCTCGACCATCTTCGTCGCGGCCTCGGTGAGCCCGTCGGTCAGCGTCGCGTCCCCCGCGCGCAGGTCGTCCCAGAACCCCTCGGGCAGCGTCTGCGGGGTGATCGTGTTCCACACCGCCTGGGCGGTCCACGCGTCCTTGTAGGTGAACGCGAACGGCGTGCCGCCGGCGTCCTGGACCGCGCGGGCGGTCGCGACGACCTCGTCCCAGGTGGTCGGCACCGCGAGGCCCGCCTGCTCGAACAGGTCGACGTCGTAGAGCAGCACCTGGGCGTTCAGGGTGATCGGCACCCCGGCCAGGACGTCGTCCTGCTGGGTGAGGTCCTGCAGCGCCCGCACGGCGGCGGGGTTCAGGCCGTCCAGCGCGGGCGCGCCGGTGTGGTCCCGGAACACCCCCGCCTGCGCCAGTCCGCGGAAGTTCTGGTCGCCGTTGAGCGCGACGACCTCGGGCGGGTCGTTCTTCACCAGCCGGGAGCGCAGCACCGACAGCGCGTCGGGCACGTTGTTCTGCTCCACCCGGATGCCCGGGTTCTCGGCCTCGAACTGCGCGATCAGCTCGTCGTAGACGCCGATGGCCTCGGACTTGTTCTGGAACAGCTCGAGCGTCACCACCCCGTCGGCGGGCTCGTCGTCGCCGGCGCACGCGCCCACCCCGAGGGCGAGCGCCCCGACCGCGAGGACGGCGGTGGCGCGGCGGAGACGGCGCAGGTGCGGGCGGCGGGCGCCGGGAGGGTGTGGCCGTCGGGCCGGTGCTGCGGTCATCGTGCGAGCCCCTTCGCTCGTAGATTTAGACCATAAATCTAACTCCTCAATTAGTATCACCGCATGCTGCCGACCGGTCAAGGCTCCCCCGGCCGGGCCCCGTGGACCCCGGCCGGGGACCGCGCGCCCGCCCGCGGGGACGCGGCCACCTCCCCGCAGGTGCTCCGGCGGGCCAACGCGCGGGTGCTGCTCGACCTGCTCTGGCACCGCCCCGCCGGTGACGCCGTGACCGCCAACGAGCTGATCGCCGCCTCCTCCCTCACCCGCGCCACGGTGCTCGGCGTCTGCGACGACCTGGTCGCGCAGGGCTGGCTGGCCGAGGTGCCGCACGACGCCGCCGGCGGCGCGCGCGGCCGCCCGGCCCGGCGGTTCCGGTTCCGGCCGGACGCGGGGGTCGTGCTGGGGGTCGACGTGGGGTTCCGGCACGCGTCGTGCGCGGTCGCCGACCTGCACGGGCGGGTCACGGCACGCCGGGAGGTGGACTTCGGTGCCGACAGCACCCGCGCCGGCGCGCGGGCCGCGCAGCTGCGGCGGCTGGTCGACGCCGCGCTGGCGGACGCCGCCGTGCCGGACGAGGCCGTGCTCGCGGTGTGCTTCGGCGTCGCGGCCCCGGTGGACAGCCGCGGCGCCAGCCCGTCCGACGGCGGGTTCTGGCGCACGGTGCGGATCGACCCGGCGGAGATCCTGGCCGCCCACGCCGGCTGGGAGTGCCTGATCGAGAACGACGCCAACCTGGCGGCCCTGGCCGAGCGGGACGCCCTCGCCCCGGACGCCAGCTACGTCGCGCTGCTGGTCGGCGAGCGGTTCGGCGCCGGCGTGGTGGACGGCGGCCGGCTGCTGCACGGGCACGCCGGCGGCAGCGGCGAGATGCACGCCCTGCAGCTGGTGTCCGGGGTGGGCTCCGCGGACGCGCTCGCGCGGCTGGCCCGGCGCTGGGCCGCCGAGGCGCTGGCGGCGGGCGCCGGCACGACGCTGCGGGACGCCCCGCAGGACGCCGGCGAGCCGTCCGCCGAGGCGGTGCTCGCGGCGGCCGCGGCGGGCGACCCGGTGGCGGT
>JAPSIJ010000169.1 GCA_031178805.1 Cellulomonas sp.
CGCGGCGCTGCACGGCGGACCGCCGCCGGGGGAGCGGCTCGCCGAGCACCGTGAGCCCGGACCCGGCGTCCGGCACCATCCGGCCGGCCAGCGTGAGCAGCAGGCTCGACCGGCCGGCGCCCTGCGGACCCTGCACCACGGCGAGCGCGCCGGCGGGCAGGTCGAGGTCGACGGGGCCGTACACCGGGCCGCGGGAGCCGGTCAGCCGCAGGCCGCGGGCCCGTACGGCGGGTGCGGGCGGCGTCGGCTCCTCCGTCGCGACCTCGTCGGCCGCAGCGGGGGCCGGGTCCGTCTCCGTCGCCGGGCGGGAGGAGGGCTGGCTGGTCGACACGGTTGCCTCGTTCGGTTCGCACTGACTGGTCAGTACAAAGATAGGACGACGTGTCGTCGCTGTCACCCGCGGGCGCCGTCTCCCGCGTCACATCCCCGCCGGGCACGCTCGGGTCCGATAACCGCTAGACCCCGGCGCCGCAGGACGGTGAACTGGGCCCATGACGACGACGAGTACCGCCGACGCCCGCGCCCGCACGCTGCACGCCCTCCACGACCCCGCCGCGCCGCTGGCGCTGAGCAACGTCTGGGACGTGGCGAGCGCGCGGGTCGTGGAGGCCACCGGCGCCCCGGCGATCGCCACCACCAGCGCCGGCGTGGCGTGGGCGCTCGGCCGGCCGGACGGCGACCGGCTGGAGCGCGCCGACCTGCTCGCCGCCGTCCGCCGCATCGTCGCCGCGGTGGACGTGCCGGTCACCGTGGACATCGAGGGCGGCGCGGCCGTCGACGCCGACGACGTCGCGGAGACCGTCCGCGGCCTGCTGGACGCCGGCGCGGTGGGCCTGAACATCGAGGACGGCACCCGCGGTCCCGACGAGCTGGCCGCCCGGGTCGCGGTGGCCCGGGCCGCCGCGGACCGGGCGGGCGTCGCGCTGTTCGTCAACGCCCGCACGGACGTGTTCCTGCGCGGCGTCGGCGCGCCGGAGGACCGGGTCGCGGAGACCGTGCGGCGCGCCCACCGGTACGTCGAGGCGGGCGCCGACGGCGTCTTCGTGCCCGCGGTGGTGGACGCGCCCACCATCGCCGCGCTGGCCGCCGCGGTCCCCGCGCCGCTGAACGTCATGGTCCGGCCCGGCCTGCCGCCGGTCCCCGAGCTCGGCCGGCTGGGCGTGGCCCGGGTGAGCCTCGGCTCGTCGGTCGCGCAGGCGGCCTACGCGGTGGCGCGGCGGGCGGCGGAGGAGCTGCGCGCGTCCGGCACCTACGGGGTCGTGGCGGAGGGCCTCGACTTCGGCGAGCTGAACGCCCTGGTGGCCGGGTCGCGGCCGTGACCACCACCGAGCCCGCCCGCGTCCTCCCCGGGGACCCGCGGTTCGACGAGCGGTACCGGGCGATCGACGCGCGGGACACCCGGTTCGACGGGCAGTTCGTCACCGCGGTGTCCTCGACCGGGATCTACTGCCGGCCGTCCTGCCCGGCGCGCACGCCCCGGCGCGAGCACGTGACGTTCTACCGGACGTCCGCCGCAGCGCACGAGGCGGGCTACCGGGCGTGCAAGCGGTGCCTGCCCGAGGCGACGCCCGGCACGCCCGAGTGGGACCTGCGACGGGACGCGGTGGGCCGGGCCATGCGGCTGATCGCCGACGGCGTGCTGGACCGCGGCGGGGTCGACGCGCTGGCCGCGGCCCTCGGCTACAGCCCGCGGCACGTGCACCGGATGCTGGTCGCCGAGCTGGGCGCGGGTCCGCAGGCGCTGGCCCGGGCCCGGCGGGCGCAGACGGCGCGGGCGCTGCTGGTCGGCACGGCGCTGCCGGTGGCCGACGTCGCCTTCGCCGCCGGGTTCGGGTCGGTGCGGCAGTTCAACGACACGATCCGCGAGGTGTTCGCCGTGCGGCCGCTGGAGCTGCGGGCCCGCGCCCGGTCGGCCGAGGCCGGTGCCCGCGTCGCCCCCCACGTCGCGGCCGTCGCCGGCCCGGGCGTGGCCGGCGCGGTGCCGCCCGTCCGGCTCGAGCTCGCCCTGCCGGTGCGCCAGCCGTTCGACGCGCCGGGCGTGCTCGGGTTCCTCGCGGCGCGCGCGGTGGCGGGCGTGGAGGTCGCCGACCTGCCGGCACGCGGTCCGCTGCGGTACGCCCGGACGCTGGCGCTGCCGCACGGTCCCGCGGCCGTCGAGGTCGTCGCCACGGAGTCCGGCGGGTCCGCCGGGTCCGACGGCGGCTGGCGCCTGACGCTGCGGCTGGAGCTGTCGTCGCTCGCCGACGTGGGCACGGCGGTCGCGCGGGTCCGGCGGATGCTCGACCTGGACGCCGACCCCGTCGCGGTGGACGCCGCCCTCGCCGCCGACCCCGCGCTGGCGTCGCTGGTCCGCGCGACGCCGGGCGCCCGGGTGCCCGGTGCCGTCGACCCGCACGAGCTGGTGGTGCGCGCCGTCGTCGGCCAGCAGATCTCGGTGGCGGCGGCCCGCGGGCACCTGTCCCGGCTCGCGGCGGTCGCGGGGTCGCCCGCGGTGTCGGCGGTCCCGGGCCTGGACCGGCTGTTCCCGACCGCCGCGCAGGTGCTGGCGCACGTGCCGGAGCCGGTGACGGGCGCCGCGCCCGACCCGGCGCGCCCGCTGCGGCTGCCCGCCCGGCAGGTCGCGGCCGTCCGGGGCGTCGCCGAGGCGCTGGCGGACGGCACGCTCGCCGTGCACGTCGGCGCCGACCCCGCCGACCTCCGGGACCGGCTGGTGGCGCAGCCCGGCATCGGCCCGTGGACCGCCGCGTACGTCGCCATGCGGGTGCTCGGCGACCCGGACGCGTGGCTGCCCGGCGACGCCGCCCTGCTCACCGGCGCGGTGGCCGCCGGCGTGCTGCCGCCGGGGCTGCCGCGGGCGGCGGCGCACCGCGCGCTCGCCGAGCGGGCGGCGGCGTGGGGGCCGTGGCGGTCGTACGCGGCGGTGCACCTGTGGCGGGCCGCCGCCGGCTGAGCGGTACCCGGCCCCGCTTCGCCCGACCCCCCTTGCCCCGACCCGCCCGCGCCCGACCCGCCGCGCCCGACCAGGGGCGCCCGACCCGCCGCGGACGCCCGGCCGCGGACGGCGCGCCGGACATGGAAGAATCGCGGCCATGGCGATGAGAGAGATCCGCGTGGTGGGCGACCCGGTCCTGCGCACCCCGTGCGAGCCGGTGACCACGATCGACGCCCGGGTCCGCGGGCTGGTCGAGGACCTGCTCGAGACGGTGGACCACGAGGGCCGCGCGGGTCTGGCCGCGAACCAGATCGGCGTCGGCCTGCGCGCCTTCTCCTGGAACATCGACGACGAGCTCGGCTACGTGCTGAACCCGACGATCGTCGAGCTGTCCGAGGACTTCCAGGACGGCGACGAGGGCTGCCTGTCGGTGCCCGACCTGTGGTTCCCGACCCGCCGCGCCTGGTACGCGCGGGTCGTCGGCCACGACCTGGACGGCAAGGAGGTCGTCGTCGAGGGCGTCGAGCTGATGGCCCGGTGCCTGCAGCACGAGGTCGACCACCTGGACGGCCACCTGTACATCGACCGGCTGGACCGGTCCGTGCGCAAGAAGGCCATGCGGGCGATCCGCGAGACCCTCTGAGCCGGGGCATTTCGGACGAGAATCGCTGATGGGGGCCGGAGCGCTGGTGCGCACCGGCCCCCATCAGGCATGCTGTGCCTGCACGCCGCGAGTCTGTGCAGTCCGACCGGAGCGGGACGAGGACGTTGGGGAAGGCGAACCTCGAGCCGATCCGGGAGGGATGACATGGCAGGTGCGATCACCCGCGGTGTTCTTTTCGTGCACTCTGCGCCGCGCGCGCTCTGCCCGCACCTCGAGTGGGCGGCGGGCAACGTGCTGGGCGCACGCGTGTCGATGGAGTGGACGGAGCAGCCCGCCGCGCCCGGGATGCTGCGCGCCGAGCACTCCTGGCAGGGCGCCCAGGGCACCGGCGCGCGCCTGGCGTCGGCCCTGCGCGGCTGGACCCACCTGCGGTACGAGGTGACCGAGGACGCCAGCCACGGAAGCGACGGCGCCCGGTGGAGCCACACGCCCGAGCTCGGCATCTTCCACGCCCAGACGGACGTGCACGGAAACGTCGTGGTCCCGGAGGACCGGATCCGCGCCGCGCTGGACGCCGGGGACGCCGGCACGGTGCGCGCCGAGCTGGCGCTCGCCCTCGGCCAGTCCTGGGACGACGAGCTGGAGCCGTTCCGCTACGCCGGCGCGGGCGCCCCGGTCCGCTGGCTGCACCGCGTCGGCTGACCCGCACGGCGGGTTCCTCGCGCGTTCCCAGGCGATCCCCAGCAACCGTCCCTAGCGTCGTCGCTGTCCAGGATGCGATCGCATTCAATTGCCCGGGAGAACCGCCCGGGACGCTGAGGGAGGGCACGACCATGGCGCACTCGATCCGCCGCCGCACGCTCGGCCTGCTGTCCGGTCTCTCCGTCGTCGTGGCGGTCGCCGCCTGCGGCAGCGCCGGAGCGGCCACGGAGGACGACCCGCCGTCGTCCACCCAGGAGGACACCGCCGACTCGGGGGTCACCGCGGACCGCACCGCCGGGGCGGGCACCGACGGCACCGCCGGCGCGACGGCCGGCACCTACACCGACGGCACCTACGAGGCCGAGGGCTCCTACGAGTCCCCGGGCGGCGAGGAGTCGATCGCCGTCGAGCTGACCGTGTCGGACGACGTGGTGACCGACGTGACCGTCACGCCGCAGGCGAGCGGCGGCAACGCGGCCCGGTACCAGGAGGAGTTCGCCTCCGGGATCGCGGACGAGGTCGTCGGCCAGGAGCTGAGCGGGCTGTCCGTCGACAAGGTGTCCGGGTCCTCGCTGACCGGTGACGGCTTCAACGCGGCGCTCGACCAGATCCGCGCCGATGCCGAGGCCTGAGGCCGCCACCGCCTTCGACGCGATCGGCACCCGCTGGGTGCTGGACACGCCCGAGCCGCTGCCGGCCGCCGTGCTGGCGGCCGTGCACGACCGGGTCGAGCGGTTCGACCGGGACTGGTCGCGGTTCCGCGCCGACTCCTGGGTCACCGCGGTGGCCGAGGGCGGGCCGGGCCGCTACCCGCTGCCGGCGGACGCCGGCCCGCTGCTCGACGCGTACGACGTCGCGGCGCGGTGCACCGACGGGGCGGTCAGCCCGCTGGTCGGGCGCGCGCTGGAGGCGCTCGGCTACGACGCGGCGTACTCACTGCGCCCGCGCCGCGGCGCCGACGGTGCGCTGCTCACCGCACCCGCCCCGGACTGGCGGACCGCCGCCCGGCGGGACGGCGGGACGCTCACGCTCGACGCGCCCGCGCTGCTCGACGTCGGCGCCGCCGGCAAGGGCTACCTGGTCGACCTGGTCGCCGGCGTGCTGGCTGACCACGGCGTGACCGAGCACGTCGTGGACGCGGGGGGCGACCTGCGCGTCGCCGTCCCCGAGCCGCTCGTGGTCGCCCTCGAGGACCCGCGCGACACCACCCGGGCGCTCGGCGTGCTGCGGCTCACCGAGGGCGCCCTGTGCGGCTCGGCGACCAACCGGCGGGCGTGGGCCCCGGGGGTGCACCACGTGGTCGACGCCCGCACCGGCGCGCCCACCGGCGCCACCGGCGACGACGTCCTCGCCACCTGGGCCGTGGGGCCCTCCGCGCTCGTCGCCGACCTGGCGGCGACCGCGCTGTTCTTCGCGGACCCGGACCTCGTCGCGGCGCGGTTCGGGATCCGGTACGTGGTGCTGC
>JAPSIJ010000170.1 GCA_031178805.1 Cellulomonas sp.
ACCACCGTGTCGCCGGGCTGCAGCCCCGCGGCGGCGCCCGGGGCGGCGGGGTCGTCGGCGGAGCAGTCGGTGGCGGTCGAGGACGCGGGCAGCACGCACTGGCTGACCGAGGACAGCGTGGTGCTCGACCCGGGCGTGCCGATCCCGATGTAGACGACCGCCAGCAGCACCACGGCGATCAGCAGGTTCATCACCGGGCCGCCGAGCATGACGACGAGCTTCTTCGGCGTCGACAGCCGGTAGAACGCGCGGTGGTCCTCGCCGGGGCGGATCTCCTCGGCGCTGGCCTCGCGGGCGTCCGCGGCCATCCGGCCGAAGAACCCGCGCACGGGCGGGTTCCCGACGGCCTCGGGCGTCGGGTACATGCCGATCAGCCGGACGTAGCCGCCGAGCGGGAGCGCCTTGACGCCGTACTCGGTCTCGCCGCGGGTGCGGGACCACAGGGTGGGGCCGAAGCCGACGAAGTACTGGCTCACCCGCACGCCGAACCGCTTGGCGGGCACCATGTGCCCGACCTCGTGCAGCGCGATGGACACCAGGATGCCCACCACCAGCACGACCACGCCGATCACGTACGCCATGGAGCTCCGTCCCTCGTCGTCCCGGCCCGCCGCCTCACCGGGCCGACCCCCCATCCTGCCCCGTCAACCTGAACAGCGGCTGGGGCTCGCCCGTACCCGCGGTGTCCTCGACCTCCACGCGGTCGCGGCCGGCCCGCTTGGCGCGGTACATCAGCGCGTCCACCCGGGCGAGCGCGGCGGCGGGCTCCTCGCCCGCACGGAGGGCCGTGACGCCGAGGCTCGCGGTGACGTCGACCGGCACCGCGGCGCGCACCGCGACGGGCACGGCGGCGCGCAGCCGCTCGGCCAGGGCGCGCCCGTCCGGCAGGGCCATGCCGGGGGCGACGACGAGGAACTCCTCGCCGCCGAGCCGGGCCACCAGGTCCCCGGAGCGGACGTGCTCCTCCAGCGCGTGCGCCACCGCCACCAGCACCTGGTCGCCCACGCCGTGCCCGTGGGCGTCGTTCACGGCCTTGAACCGGTCGAGGTCCAGGTACACCAGCGCGACGTCCAGCCCGGCACCGACGACCCGCGCCTGGTACCCGAGCTCGTCCTCGAGCCGCCGGCGGTTCGCCGCGCCGGTCAGCGGGTCCCGGTAGGCCATCTCCCGCATGGACGCCGCCTCGGCGCTGGCGGACTCGGCGGCGAGGAACGCGCGGGTCGCGTGCTCCTTGGTGCGGGACAGCACCCAGACCATCGCCGCGAGCACCCCGAGGTAGACCGCGTACCGCAGCAGGTCGACCAGGTGCTCCCGGGTGTCCCCGTCCCGGGGGCCCAGCAGCAGCCCGGCCGATCCGACGCCGACCGCGAGCAGCACCACGGCCGCCGCGTGCAGGGCGGCGAACCGGGTCGGGTAGAGCAGGTAGCCGATCACGACGAACAGGGCGAGCCCCATGAACGTCGTCGGGAACAGCGCCGCCCACCCGCCGCCGGACCCGCTCGCGAGCCGGACGGCCATGGTGACCAGCCAGAGGACGTCGAGGCCGGTGAGCACCACCCGGGACACCGGCACGGTCGCCCGCGGGTGGCGCAGCACGAGCCAGCCGAACACCAGGACCACGACCAGCAGCAGGGGCGACAGCCCGAGCACCAGCGGGTCGTCCCGCCGGCCGACCGCCGTGGCCACCACCGCGACCGCGCCGGCGGCCAGGCAGATCAGCAGCACCCGGCGGATCAGCCCGAGGGTGGGGTCGCCGGCCCGCCGCGCCACGGGCAGCTCCCGGTGCGGCGGCGACGGTGCGGACATGGCGGGGCTCCGTGGTCGAGGGGTGCTGGCACGGTATCCCCGCGCACCCTCCCCCGGCAGGCCGGGAGCGGGTGATCACCCGTCCGCAGGCACCGGCCACCCCCCGGCCCGGGGCCGGGGGCGCCCGGCCGGTTGCGCCGCGCGGGCGCGGGCGGTGACGATCGGCGGGTGGACGAGGACGGCGGGGCGGCGACGCTGGCGTGGACCACGGGCGGCGGGCTGCGGTCCGTGTCCCGGTGGTTCGACGAGGTGGAGGCCGAGGACCCGCGGCCCCCGCTGGACCCGCTGGACGGCGACACCACCGCGGACGTCGTCGTGGTGGGCGCCGGGCTGACCGGGCTGTGGACGGCGTACGCGCTGCTCGAGGCGGACCCGGCCCTGAACGTGCTGCTGGTCGAGGCCGCGGTCGCCGGGCACGGGGCGAGCGGCCGGACCGGCGGCTGGTGCTCGGCCGGGGACGAGGCGGCCGCCACGGCCCTGGCCGCCGCGCACGGGCCCGCAGCCGCCCGGGAGGTGCGCGCGGCGCTGCGCGACGCCGTGGTCGAGGTCGGCGCGGTGGCCGCGGCGGAGCAGATCGACTGCGACTTCGCGGTCGGCGGCCGGCTGACCGTCGCCCGCACCGCGGCGCAGCTCGCCCGGCTGACGGCGGCGGCCGCCGCGGCCCCGGCGTGGGGCGACGAGCTCGACCTGCTGACCCCCGCGCAGGTCGCCGAGCACACCGGGGCGGCCGGGGTGCTCGGCGGGACCTGGACCCCGGACGCCGCGCGGGTGCAGCCGGTGCGGCTGGTGCGCGGCCTGGCGGACGTCGTGACGGCCCGCGGCGCGCGGCTGGTCGAGGACACCCGCGCCCTCCGGGTCTCCCCCGGCGCGCTCGTCACGGACCAGGGCACCGTGCGCGCCCGGTGGGTGGTGGTCGCGGCCCCCGGCGTCGGCGCGCCCGCGGCCGCCGGCCCGGTGGTGCACGCCCTCGCCACGGAGCCGCTGCCCGCGCCGGTCCTGCGGTCGGTCGGGCTGGACCGCGGCCGCACGCTCGCGGACGCGGGGCACCGCCCGGTGCACGTCGTGCGGACCCCCGACGACCGGCTGGTGGTCAGCGGCACCGGCGGCACCCCCCGGCTGCGCGCCGCGCTCACCGGGCTCCTCCCCGCGACGCGGCACGCGGCCGTGACGCACGCCTGGAGCGGTCCGGTCGACGCCCCGGCGGCCGGGGCGGGCGGGCTGCCGTCCGTGGGGCTCGACGCCGACGGCGTCGCGTGGGCGCAGGGCCTGGGCGCGGAGGGGGTCACGGCGGCGAACCTCGCGGGCCGGGCCCTGGCGGACCTGCTCACGGACGCCGGCACGGAGCTGACCCGGCTGCCCTGGGCAGCCCGGCGCCCGGTGCGCCCCTCGGCGGCCCGGCGGCTCGCCGGCGTCGCGACCGGGGTGCGCGCCGCGCTCGCCGACCGCGAGGAGCGGCTGACCCGGCGGCCGAGCCGGCTGGCCGCGGGGCCCCGCTGACCGTGACGCGGGTGGACGGAGGCGGCGCCCTAGCGGCCCGCGCGCCCCGTCCGCCGTCGGCGGTAGCCGTAGGGCCCGTCCGGGCTCACGCCGCGGCGAGCCGCTCGCGCGCCCGGGCCCGGGCCCAGTCCTCGGCTGCGTGCACGTCGCCGACCTCCCGCACCGGGCCGCCCGCGTGCTCGGCCAGCACGGCCTCGACCGTGGCGACGACGTCGAGGAACGCGATCCGGCCGGCCAGGAACGCCGCGACCGCCTCCTCGTTCGCCGCGTTGTAGACCGCCGGGTGCGTCGCGGACGCCGCGACCGCCGCCCGGGCCAGCGCGACCGCGCCGAAGACGTCCTCGTCCAGGGGCTCGAAGGTCCACTCCCCCGCCCGGGTCCAGTCGACGGGCGCCGCGGCGCCGGGCAGCCGGTCCGGCCAGGACAGCCCCAGCGCGATCGGCAGCCGCATGTCCGGCGGCGACGCCTGCGCGATCGTGGAGCCGTCCGCGAACTCGACCATCGAGTGCACCACCGACTGCGGGTGCACCACGACCTCGATGTCCGCGACCGGCACGTCGAACAGCAGGTGCGCCTCGATGAGCTCCAGGCCCTTGTTCACCATGGTCGCGGAGTTCACGGTGACCACGGGCCCCATCGACCAGGTCGGGTGCGCGAGCGCCTGCTCGGCGGTGACGCCCGCGAGCTCGGCGCGGCTGCGGCCCCGGAACGGCCCGCCGGACGCCGTGAGCACCAGCCGGCGGACCTCGGCCCGTCGGCCGCCGCGCAGGCACTGCGCGATCGCGGAGTGCTCGGAGTCGACGGGCACCACCTGGCCGGGGCGCTGCACGGCGGCGCGGACCAGCGGGCCGCCGGCCACGAGGGACTCCTTGTTGGCCAGCGCGAGCGTGCTGCCCGCGCCGAGCGCGGCGAGCGTCGGACCGAGGCCGACGGAGCCGGTGATGCCGTTCAGCACGAGGTCCGCGCCCCGCCCGGCGAGCTGGGTGGCGGCGTCGGGGCCGGTGAGCACCTCGACGCCCATCTGCCGCAGCCCGGCGTCGGCGGAGGCGCGCACCAGCTCGGCGAACACGGTGCCCGCCGCGTCGGGGTCCGCGACGGCGACGGTCTGCGCGCCGAGGGCGACGGCCTGCCGGGCGATCGCCGCGGGGTCCGCGCCGCCCGCGCTCAGGCCGGTGACCCGGAACCGGTCCGGGTGCCGGGTGAGGACGTCGACGGCCTGGGTGCCGATCGACCCGGTGGAGCCGAGCAGGACGACGGTGCGGGGAGCCTGGGTCACCCGGACCATCCTGCCCGAGTCACTCCGCGGCGAGCAGCACGTCCACGGCGCGCTCGAGGAACGCGTCCACCGGGGCCTCGGCGTACGCGCCGGCGCCCTTCTTGCGGGCGAACACCGCCGAGCGGACCTCCTGGGCGGTCAGCGTGGCGTTGCTGTCGAAGTAGTCGACGAGCCGGCGGCACAGCGCGTCCACGTCGGAGGCCAGGTAGCCGGGCTGCCGGCCCTTCGGCGGCGCGAACCGCTCGCCGTCGGGGCGGGTCAGCCGGCCGTACAGGGTGCGGGCCTGCTCGGCGAGGTGCTCGAGCCACGCCTGCCGGCCGTGCTCGGCGATGTAGTCGGCGCGGGCGCGCGCGACGAACGCCGCCTCCAGCCGGTCCAGGGCGGCGTCCACGGCGGTGGTGGAGTACCCGTGCCGGACGAGGTCGAACGCGACCGTGCGGACGTCCTTGCTGGACAGGGCGCCCGCGGGGCCCTGCTCGTACACGGTGCGGGCGTGGCTGAAGAAGTCGTCGACCTCCTCCGGGTGGTAGCCGGTGCGCACCCCGGTGACCTTCCGGAACATGGCGCCGCCGCCGCTCATGCCTCGTCCTCCTCCGCCGCCAGCTGGCCGCACGCCCCGTCGATGTCGCTGCCGCGGGTGTCCCGGACGGTGGTCGGGATCCCGTGTGCGCGCAAGCGTGCCACGAACTCGGCCTCCACCGCGGGATCGCTCGCGGTCCACTTGGAGCCGGGCGTCGGGTTCAGCGGGATCGGGTTGCAGTGCACCCAGCCGCGGCCCCGGCGGTTCAGCTCGGTGCCGAGCAGGTCCGCGCGCCAGGCCTGGTCGTTGATGTCCTTCATCAGCGCGTACTCGATGGACACCCGCCGGCCGGTCGCCTGGAAGTACTCGTAGGCGGCGTCGATCGTCTCCTTGACGCTCCACCGGGTGTTGATCGGCACCAGCTCGTTGCGCAGCTCGTCGTCCGGCGCGTGCAGCGACAGGGCGAGCGTGACCGGGATGCCCTCGCCGGCCATCTTGCGCATCGCGGGCACCAGGCCGACGGTCGACACGGTGATGTTGCGCGCGGACATGCCCAGGCCCTCGGGCACCGGCGCGACCAGGCGGCGCACGGTCTCCATCAC
>JAPSIJ010000171.1 GCA_031178805.1 Cellulomonas sp.
GACGCGCTCGACCTGGACACCTCGCTCGAGGAGTCGGTGACCGTCGTCGAGTGGGGCGGCGGCCTGGTGGAGTCCCTGGCCGACGACCGCCTGGAGATCGCGCTGCACCGGCCGCGCGGCGCCGCCGACGACGAGGACGCCTCCGCCGGCGTGCGCACCGTGACCGTCCGCGCCGTCGGCGACCGCTGGCGCGACGTGCCGCTGCCCGGCTGACTCCCGCACGCCCGCCCCGACCCCCGAACACCTCCCGGAAGGAACCCCCACCGGTGCCCGTCCTCGCGCTCGACACCTCCGCCGCCGCGTCCGCCGCCGTCGTGGACGACGCGGGCCGCACGCTCGCCACCCGCTCGTCCGGGGAGACCCGCCGGCACGCCGAGGCGCTGACCCCGCTGCTGGACGCCGTGCTCGCCGAGGCCGGCGTCGCCCGCACCGACCTGACCGCCGTGGTGGCCGGCACCGGCCCGGCGCCGTTCACCGGGCTGCGGGTCGGCCTGGTCACCGCCCGCACCCTGGGCCTGGCGCTCGGCATCCCGGTGCACGGCGTCTCGTCCCTGGACGCGCTGGCGCTCGCGGCCGTGCGCGCCGGCGACGGTGCCGACGGTGCCGACGGCGACCTGCTGGTGGTGACCGACGCCCGGCGCAAGGAGGTCTACTGGGCCCGGTACCGCGCCGTCGTGGGCGCCGGCACCGAGCCCGGCGTCGAGCTGGTCGACGGCCCCGGCGTGGACGCGCCCGCGGCGCTCGCGGGCCGGCTGGACGGCGCGCTGCTGGTCGGCCCGGGGACCGCGCTGTACCCGGGCGACCTGCCCCCGGTGCCCGGCACGCCGGACGTCGTCGACCCGGCGGACCTCGCGCGGGTGGCCCTGGCGCGGCTCGCGGTCGCGGGCGACGGCGTCGTGCTGCCCACCGAGCCGCTCTACCTGCGCCGCCCGGACGCCGTGCCGCCGGCCGCCGCGAAGCGGGCCCGCGCGTGACCGACGAGCCGACCCGGGCGCCGGAGGCCCGGCCGGTCCCCGGACCCGGGACGGAGCCCGGCACCGGGCCCGGCACCGCCCCGGACGGCCGCACGCTCGAGGTGGTGCTCCGGCCGCTGGTGCGCGCCGACCTGGACGCGCTGGTGACCATGGAGCGGGACCTGTTCGGCGCGGGGGCCTGGTCCCGGGCGTCGCTCGCGGAGGAGCTCGACGGCCCGGGCCGGTGGTACGTCGGCGCGCAGGACGCCGCGGGGGACCTCGTCGGCTACGCGGGCCTGTGGTTCGACGGCGAGGACGCCCAGGTGATGACCGTGGGCACCCGGCCGGACGCGCAGGGCCGCGGGGTCGGCCGGATGCTGCTGGACGCGCTGCTGGACCACGCGCGCGACCTCGGCGCGGGCGACGTGCTGCTGGAGGTGCGGGTCGACAACGAGCCCGCGCTGCGGCTGTACGAGCGCGCCGGCTTCGAGCGGTTCGGCCGCCGCAAGGGGTACTACCAGCCGGAGAACGTGGACGCCTGGACGATGCGCCGCCGGGTGGCCCCGCCCGCCTGAGGTGGCCGGCCGCGTCCGGCCCGGGACGACGCAGGGCCCCGCCGGTCAGCCGGCGGAGCCCTGCGGGCGCCGGGTCAGACCGTGCGGGCGACGTCCTCGAAGTCGAGGCGGCCCTGGCGCGGGTGCGAGGCCGGGGCGCCGTCGGCGTCGGCCGGCGCGGTGCCGACGTTCAGCACCATGAGCGAGCGCCACGGCGTGCCGGCCAGCAGGTCGGCGTCCAGGCCGGCGGCGTCGAACCCGGTCATCGGGCCGACGTGCAGCCCGGCGGCGCGCAGCCCGACGATCAGGTAGCCGGCCTGCAGGAAGCCGTTGTCGCGGGACATCCGCTCGCGGGCGGCCTCGGCGGCGGCGAAGTTGTCGCGCGCGCCCGCCATGTGCGGGGCGAGGCGGGGCAGCTGCTCGTGGAAGTCGAGGTCCGCGGCCACGACGACGCTCAGCGGCGCGCGCCGGGTCTTGGCCTGGTTCCCTTCCGCCATGTGGGCGACGAGGCGCTCGCGGGCCTCGGGGGAGCGGACCAGCAGCAGCCGCATCGGCAGCGAGTTCAGCGCGGTGGGACCCCAGCGGACGACGTCCCAGACGGCGCGGACCTGCTCGTCGGTCACCTCGCCGTCGGTGAACGTGTTCACGGTGCGGGCGGCGCGGAACACGAGGTCGGTCACCTCGTCGGGGACGCGCAGCGCGACGGGCTCCTGGAGTGCGGTGTCGGTGCTCATAACTTGAAGAATCAACAACCAGGGGGTCGGCATTCCGGGTGCCCGGGTGAACCGGGTCACACCGCACCAGCGCCTATCCTGGGAGGCATGTCCGACGCGCCGCTCGTCCTGGGGATCGAGACGTCCTGCGACGAGACCGGGGTCGCCCTGGTCCGCGCCCACCCCGACCGCAGCGAGCTGCTCGTCGACGCCGTGGCGTCCTCGATGGACGAGCACGCGCGGTTCGGCGGGATCATCCCGGAGATCGCCTCGCGCGCGCACCTGGAGCAGATGGTGCCGACCGTGCAGCGCGCGCTGCAGGAGGCGGGCGTCACCCTCGCGGACGTGGACGCCGTCGCGGTCACCGCCGGCCCCGGCCTGGTGGGCTCGCTGACCGTCGGCACCGCCGCCGCGAAGGCGCTCGCCTACGGCCTCGGCGTCCCGCTGTACGGGGTGAACCACGTGATCGGGCACGCCGCCGTGGACGAGCTGGTGCACGGCCTGTTCCCGGACCGGGTGATGGCGCTGGTCGTCTCCGGCGGGCACTCCAGCCTGCTGCTCGTCGACGACGTGGTGACCGGCGTGCACGAGCTCGGCTCCACGCTCGACGACGCGGCGGGGGAGGCGTTCGACAAGGTCGGCCGCCTGCTCGGCCTGCCGTACCCGGGCGGCCCGCACATCGACCGGCTGGCGCGTGCCGGCGACCCGACGGCGATCCGGTTCCCCCGCGGCCTGACCGCGGCCAAGGACCAGGAGAAGCACGCGTACGACTTCTCGTTCTCGGGCCTGAAGACTGCGGTGGCCCGCTGGGTCGAGGCCCGGCAGGACGCCGGCGAGGAGATCCCGCTGGAGGACGTGTCCGCGTCGTTCGCGGCGGCGGTCGCCGACGTGCTCACCGCCAAGACCATCGCCGCCTGCCGGAAGCACGACGTCGGCACGCTGGTGGTCGGCGGCGGGTTCTCCGCGAACTCGCAGCTGCGCGACCTCGCCGCCGAGCGGTGCGCCGAGGCCGGCATCGAGCTGCGCATCCCGCCGATCCGGTACTGCACGGACAACGGCGCGATGATCGCCGCGCTCGGCGCCGCGGTGGTGCGCCGCGGGCTCGCGCCCTCCGACCTCGGCATCGGCGTGGACTCGACGATGCCGCTGGAGACCGTCACCGTGTGACCGCCGCCGGGCGCGCCCGGGGGCCTCAGAGGGGCCGGCCCGCCCGCATCTCCGCGACCAGCGAGGCCACCACGGCGTCGAGCTCGCCCGCGTGCCGCCGGGCGACGGCCCGCTGCCGCTGGTACGAGGCGCCCTTGCGCAGGATCACCCGCACCGCGTCGAGCTCGGCCGCGCAGCCCAGCCGCTCCGCGACGGGCGCCAGGTCGGTGAGCAGCCGCGCGACCGCGTCGGTCACCAGCTCCTCGTCGCCCGCCGCGTTGGTGATGATGATGGCGTCCATCCCGTACCGCGCGGACCGCCACTTGTTCTCCTGCGCGAACCACTGCGGCACCGTCGGCAGGGGCTCGCCGCGGTCGAGCATCGTCGAGAAGTGCTCGACCAGGCAGTGCGTGAGCGCGGCCAGGGCGGTCACCTCCAGCAGGCTGGGGGAGCCGTCGCAGATCCGGGTCTCGATCGTGCCGAACCGCGGCGAGGGCCGCACGTCCCAGCGCACCTCGTCGAACGCGTCGATCACGCCGGTGTGCAGCATGTCCCCGACGTAGGCCTCGAGCTGGTCCCAGCGCTCGAACGGGAACGGCAGCCCGGCGGTGGGCAGCTGCTGGAACATCAGCGCGCGGTTCGAGGCGTACCCGGTGTCCTTGCCGCCCCAGAACGGGCTGGACGCGGACAGCGACTGCAGGTGCGCGAAGCAGGTGAGCAGCGCCCGGGAGATCGGCAGCACCTTCTCGCGGTCCTCGACGCCGACGTGCACGTGCACCCCGTAGATCAGCATCTGCCGGCCCCACCACTGGGTGCGGTCGATCAGCGTGGCGTACCGCTGCTTGTCGGTGACCTTCTGCTGGGTCCACCGCGCGAACGGGTGCGTGCCCGCGCTCATCAGCTCCACCCGCAGCGGGTCGGTGACGGTGCGGACCTCGTCGATCGCGCGCTGCAGGTCGGCCCCGGCCTCGCCGACGGTCCGGCAGACGCCGGACACGACCTCGACGGTGTTGAGCAGCAGCTCCTGGCGGATGGCGGGGTGCTCGCCCCCGTCCGCCGGCCGCACCGCGTCCAGCACCGTGCTGGCGACCTGGCGCAGGTCGCCGGAGTCGGCGTCGACCAGCGCGAGCTCCCACTCGATGCCGACCGAGGAGCGCGCGGACGCGGCGAACGGCAGCCGCGCGGGGGTGGTCACGCCGCCGCCCCGACGGGCTCGACCACCAGCACCTGCTGCTGCCCGGCGACCCGGGTGAGCACGATCGTGGCGGTCGCGGTGCCGCGCAGGTCCAGCTGGCGGCGCAGCTGCTCCGGCACGACGGCCGTGCCGCGCTTCTTGATCGTCAGGGAGCCGACCGAGCGCTCCCGCAGGTAGGCGCGCAGCCGCTTGAGGCCGAACGGCATCTGGTCCAGCACCCGGTAGGCCGTGGCGTACGGCGTCGCGTGCAGCGCGTCGGAGGTCACGTAGGCGATGGTGCGGTCCAGCAGCCGTCCCTGCACCTCGGCGGCGGCCTCGGCGACCAGTCCGGCGCGGATCACCGCGCCGTCCGGCTCGTACAGGTAGGCGCCGACCGCGCCGACCGGCGGGTGGTCGTGGTCCGCGCCGGCGCGCAGCACCGCGGACCCGCCGGCGCCGCCGAGCAGCAGCGCCGACCGGCCGGGCCCCTCGGGGGCCAGCGGGCCGAACCACAGGCCGAGCTCCACCACGTCGCCGTCGACCGACACCCACTGCGCCTCGGCGTCCTCGGGCAGCGCGGCGTGCGGGACGCCGGGACCGAGCTTGAGGCCCAGCGCGGGCACCCGCTCCCGGAGCGCCAGCACGGCGTCCAGCGGCGGGGCGTACGCGGCGGGGTCGAACACCCGGCTGCCGCCGGCGGTCCGGCGCGCGGGGTCCGCGTAGACGCCGTCGACGCCCTCCGCGGCCAGGTCGACCGCGAGCCCGTCGCCGTGCCGCACCTCCGCCTCGGGGAAGTGCCGCAGGTTGACGGTGGCGAGGGCGGCGGTGGTCTCGTCCGCGTCCACCGCGAGCACGCGCAGCCCGACGCCGGCGAACGCCATCGCGTCCGCCCCGATGCCGGACGTCAGGTCGGCCACCCGCTGCACCCCGGCCGCGGTGTACCGGCGGGCGTGCCGCGCCGCCACCACCAGCCGCGTGGCCTGCTCCAGCCCCGCGGGGGTGAACAGCATCCCGTCGGCGAACTCGCCGAGCTTGGCGTGCGCCTTCGCCCGCAGCCGCGACTGGGTGAGGGCGGCCGCGACCAGGTCGGCGTCGAAGCCGTCCCTGCGCAGCTTCTCCGACAGGGCCATCGCCTGCTGCTCGTCGTACGGGGGCAGGG
>JAPSIJ010000172.1 GCA_031178805.1 Cellulomonas sp.
CCGGAGGTGCCGTGACCGACCGCCTGCTGCGCTCCCGCACCGCCCTGTGGGTCGCGTTCCTGCTGGTGCACGGCTGGATCGCGTACGTCGGCACCGTGCTGATCCCCGCGCGGGCGTTCTGGGACCTGGACCTGTACCGGTGGTGGATGTGGCAGGGGCTGCACCAGGGCGTGTGGCCGGTGCTGGACGGCGACTGGGTCTACCCCGCCGGCGCGGTGCTGCCGATGCTGCTGCCGGCGCTGGTCGACGCCGTCGGCACGCAGCCGTACGCCGTGGCGTGGTCCGCGCTGGTCACGGCCCTGAACGCGGTCGCGGTCGGCGTGCTGCTGCGCTCCGCCGGCCCGCCACGGCGCACGAGACACCACGAGGGCGCATCACTTCCGTTGCGCCGTGGGGGTGTCTCGGGGGCGGTCGCCGAGGGGGACGGGAGCCGGGACCGGGGGCACGACCCCGCCGTCGGGGCCTGGTGGTGGCTGGCGTTCGTGCTGCTGCTCGGGCCGGTGGCCGTGGGCCGGCTGGACGCGGTGGTCGCGCCGGTGGTGGTCGTGGCGCTCACCGTGGCGCTGCGGCACCCCGCGGTCGCGTCCGTGCTGCTCACCGCCGGCGCCTGGATCAAGGTCGCGCCGGGCGCGCTGCTGCTGCCGCTGGTGCTGGTCGTCCGCCGGCCGTGGCGCGACCTGGTGCTGCCCGCCGCGGCGGTCTGCGTGGTGGTGGCGGGCGCGGTCGCCGTCGGCGGCGGGCTGGCACACCTGCCGAGCTTCCTGACCGAGCAGGGCGAGCGCGGCCTGCAGCTCGAGTCGGTCGCCGCGACGCCGTGGGTGCTGTCGGGCGTCGCGGGCGGGGCGGCGCACGTCGTGCTGAACGAGGAGATCACCACGTGGGAGATCGCCGGCCCCGGCACCGCCGCCGTCGCGGGCGCGCTCGGCCTGGTGCTGCCCGTGGCGCTGGCCGCGGTGACGGCGCTCCTGGCGTGGGTGCGGCTGCGGGCCGGCGCGGCGCTGGACACCGCGGCGTTCCTCGCGCGCGGCGCCCTGCTGGTCGCGGTCACGCTGATCCTGGCCAACAAGGTGGGCTCGCCGCAGTTCGTCGGCTGGCTCGCCGGGCCGGTCGTGGTGGGCCTGGCCCGGCCGGGCGCCGCGGGGCTGCGGTCCTGGCGGGTCCCGGCGCTGCTGGTGCTGGTGGTCGCCGCCCTGACCCAGGCGGTGTTCCCGATCGCCTACGACGCGATCACCCTGCAGCAGGCCGGCCCGTCGTTGGTGCTGGTCCTGCGGAACCTGCTGCTGGTGGTGCTGGCGGTGGTGGTCGCCCGGGACGTGGTCCGGACCGGGCGCCCGACCGGCGGCCCCGCGAGGTCGTCCGCCGCCGACGAGGTCGTCACGTCCGGGTGACGACCTCGCCGCGACAGGACGACCTCGCGGCCGCCGGCGACGGCGCGGCGCGGGTCAGCGCAGCTGCGGCATGACCTCGGAGGCCACCAGCTCCAGGTGGTCCAGGTCGTGCAGGTCGAGCACCTGCAGGTAGACGCGGCTCACGCCGAGCTCGGCGAGCGAGCCCAGCCGGTCCACGATCGCCGTCGGCGTGCCGGCGATGCCGACCTGGCGCACCTCCGCGGCGTCGCGCCCGATGGCGGCCGCGCGGCGGTCCACCTCGGCGTCGTCGCGGCCGGCGGCCAGGACCAGCGCCGTCGACATCACGATCGACTCCGGGTCGCGCCCGATCGCCCGGCAGGCCTCGCGCACCGTCTCGAGCTTCTCGCCGACCTGCTCCAGCGGCGGGAACGACAGGTTGAACTCGGCGGCGAACCGCGCGGCCAGGGCCGGGGTGCGCTTCGGGCCGAGCCCGCCGACGATCACCGGCACGCCGGCGCGCGTCGGGTCGAGCGGCGACTGCTGCACCGGCTTGGGCAGCGCCGGGCTGTCCGCCAGCGTGTAGTGCTCGCCCGCGTAGGAGAACCGCTCGCCGACCGGGGTGCCCCACAGGCCGGTGACGATCTCCAGCTGCTCGGTCAGCGGCCCGAACCGCTTCTCCGGGAACGGGATGCCGTAGGCGGTGTGCTCCTGCGCGTACCAGCCGGCGCCGAGGCCGAGCTCGACGCGGCCGCCGGACATCTGGTCCACCTGCGCCACCTGGATCGCCAGCACGCCGGGCTGCCGGAAGGTCGCGGAGGTGACGAGCGTGCCGAGCCGGATCCGGCTGGTCTCGCGGGCCAGGCCGGCGAGCGTCGTCCAGGCGTCGGTCGGGCCGGGCAGGCCGTCGCCGCCCATCGTCAGGTAGTGGTCCGAGCGGAAGAACGCGTCGAAGCCCAGGTCCTCGGTGGCGCGCGCGACGGCGAGGAGGTCGTCGTAGGTCGCACCCTGCTGCGGTTCGGTGAAGATCCTCAGGTCCATGCGCCGAGCCTTTCACGTCGCGCGCGCGGGTGCGGACCGGGCGGGCGCGCCGGCGGGTACCGTCGGGGGCGTGCTGCGCAGCGTCCGGTGGTCGAGCCTCGCGGTGGTCGTGGGCGCCGTCGCCCTGGCCGTCGTCTGCCTCGTGCTCGCGCTGCGCGGGCGCACCTGGGCGCTGCTCGTGGGCGCCGTGTGCGCGGCCACCGCGGTCCGCGAGCTGCGGGCGCTGCGCCGGCTCGACCGGGCCCGGGCGGTCCGGCGCGCTGCCGGCTCCCGCCCGCCGCGTCCGTGAGACGGTGAGGGCATGGTGACGCAGCTCGGTCTGGCCCTCGACGCGCTGGCGGTCGCGGACTGGCGCCGGCGCACCGCGCAGACGTACGCGGACGTCCGCCGGATCGCCGCGGAGGACCCGGCCGCGGCGCACGCCGAGTGGGTCGCGCGGCGCGACGAGCTGTTCGCGGACCACGCCGCCTCGCCGCTGCGGCCCGCCGCCAAGGCGGTGTTCGCCGGCCTGTCCGTCGCCCCCTACGACCCGGCGTACCGGTTCGAGGTGCGCGTCCGCGCCACGTCCGCGCAGCGGCTCGAGGTCGCCACCGGCACCGACGGCGTCGTGCCGTTCGACCGGGTCGGCCGCGTCGAGCTCGAGGGCCTCGGCGCCCTGTCCGTGTGGGCCCTGCGGTCCTACGGCGGCGGCATCTTCGTCCCGGTGAAGGACCGCACGGCCGGGTCGGGCACCTACGGCGGCGGCCGGTACCTGCTCGACACCGTGAAGGGCGCCGACCTGGGCCGCGCGGCCGACGGCGGCCTGGTGCTCGACCTGAACTTCGCCTACAACCCGTCGTGCGCCTACGACCCGGCGTGGGCGTGCCCGCTGGCCACCCGGGGCAACGTCCTCGCGGCGGAGGTGCCCGTGGGCGAGCAGCAGCCCGACCCGAAGCTCGTGGCGGACTTCGAGCTGGAGTAGGTCAGCGGCGTCCGCGGCCGCGGCGGGTGCGGATCGAGCCCGCCGCCACACCGACCAGCAGCACCACGGTGAGCGTCACCCACAGCGGCGACGTCACGGTGGTGGCGAACAGCCGCACCGGCACGTCCTGCCGGTTCTGCAGCACGAAGACCGCGGCCAGGACCACGAGCAGGATGCTCAGCCAGCGGCGGGCCAGGAACGACCGGACGGCGTCGCCGCGGGACCTCGGGGAGTCGCTCATCCCCCGAGCATGGCCCCCGGACGCGCGGACGGCCAGGTCCCGCGTCCGCCTACGCTGACCCGGTGGCCCTGACGATCGAGACCCGCACCCCCGCCGAGATCACCGCCGCCGAGCTGTACCCGCTGCTGCGGCTGCGCGTGGACGTGTTCGTGGTCGAGCAGGACTGCCCCTACCCCGACCTCGACGGGCTGGACCTGCTCGACGACACCCGGCAGGTGTGGGCCCACGAGGACGGCGAGGTGCTCGGCACCATCCGGGTGCTGCGCGCGGACGGCACGGCGCCGGCGATCGGGCGGGTCGCCACGTCGGCCGCCGCGCGGGGCCGCGGGGTCGCGGGCGCGCTGATCGAGCACGGCATCACGCTGTGCCGCCCCGACGCGACGATCCACCTGCACGCGCAGGCCCACCTCGAGGACTGGTACGCGCGGTTCGGCTTCGTCCGGGCGGGCGAGAACTACGACGAGGACGGCATCCCGCACGTGCCGATGACCCGCACCCCGCGCTGACGCCGGCCGCGCGTCAGCGCTGGCAGGTGGGGCACCAGTAGAGCTTGCGGCCCGCCATCTCCTCGACCACCACGGGCGTGCCGCAGGTCCGGCACGGCTCCCCCGCGCGGCCGTACACCCAGTGCCGGACCGCCGGGTCGCGCAGCGCCGCCGCCCGGCCCGCCTCGTCCAGGTCCTCCCGGGTGATCATCACGCCGGTGCGGATGCCGTCGGCCAGCAGCGCCGTCCAGTCGTCCCACAGCGCCCGGGCGGTCTCCGCGGGCACCCGCTTGCCGGGGACGTGCGGGTCGAGCCGCGCCCGGTAGAGCATCTCGGCCCGGTAGATGTTGCCGATGCCCGCCACCACCGCCTGGTCCATCAGCAGCTGACCCACCGGCGTGCCGCGCGCGGTCAGCCGCTGCACCATCACCGCCCCGGGGTCGTCGAGCCCCGGCACGTCCGCCTCCACGGCCGGGTCCGGGCCCAGCTTCGCGAGCGCCGCCGCGGTGGCCGCCGGGTCGAGCACCTCGCAGGCCGTCGGCCCGCGCAGGTCCGCCACCGTCGCCCCGGTGGACAGCCGGACGCGGACCTGGCCGACCGGCGCCGGCGGGAAGTCCTCCGTCTCGGCGCCCTCGTCGCCCTCCTGCTCGCCCTCGCCCATCCGGACCGACCGGCGCACCCGCGGCGCGCCCAGGCTGCCCACCGCGCCGGCGCCGTCCACCAGCGGCGACACCACGCCGAGGAAGTCCCACGCCCCGTACAGGCCCAGGTGCACCCGCAGCACCCGGTCCCCCTCGAACCCCAGGAACAGCTGCTTGCCGACCGCCGCCGACGTCAGGAGCTCGCGGCCGTCCAGCAGCGCCGCGCCGGCGGCGAACCGGCCCTGCGGCGACGACACGGCGAGGCGGTGGCCGACGAAGTCGCGCTCGAACTGGCGGGCGATGCGGTGGACGGTGTGACCCTCGGGCATGCGGCCCAGGCTAGGGGCGGGCACCGACGCCGCCAGTCGGTACGCTGCGCGGGACGCCGTCACCGCACCGACAGGGACCCCGCATGGCCACGCCCGAGCCCACGCCCGAGCCCACCGCGCCCGTCCCCGCCGGGGCGCGGGGTCCGCGCCGGGGACGCGTGCTCGCGGTCGGGACGGTGGCCGCGGTCGTGCTCGCCGTCGGCGGCGGCGCCTGGTTCTCCGGGTACCAGGAGGACCGCAGACTGGCCGAGGCGGCGCTGGAGGAGCGGCTCGAGGCGCTCGAGCCCGTCGCGCTCGAGCTGTCCCAGTGGATCGACGCC
The DNA here is from genome assembly GCA_031178805.1 of Cellulomonas sp. Taxonomy (GTDB): domain Bacteria; phylum Actinomycetota; class Actinomycetes; order Actinomycetales; family Cellulomonadaceae; genus Cellulomonas. Next base: position 5,365 of record JAPSIJ010000172.1, read on the forward strand.
TCGGAGGTCGCGGTCGAGAGCGCCCGCGGCCGGGTCACCGACGAGCGGTACATCACCGACATGGAGGCCGTCCTGGCGGACGCCGGCGCCCTCGACACCGCCCCGCCCGAGGACGGCTCCCCCGCCGACCGCGCGGCCGCGGCCGAGGAGACCCGGCAGGCCGCCCTCCGGCACATCGCCGCGATCGAGGCCGCGTCGGCCGACCTGTTCACCGACACCTACGTCTACGACACCCGGCAGGAGCTCGTGGTCTACGACGGCGCGGTCGCCGCCCTCGACCAGGCGGTCGCCGC
>JAPSIJ010000173.1 GCA_031178805.1 Cellulomonas sp.
CGGGCGCGGCGGCGGCACGGTCAGCGGCCTCCTGGGCCTCGCGCGCGGCCTCCTCGGCGGCGGCCTGCTCCGCGGCGACGCGCGCGGCCTCCGCCTCGGCCGCGGCCTGCGCGGCGGCGGCCTCCGCGGCGGCCTGCTCGCGCGCCGCCCGCGCCGCGTCGGCGGCGGCGCGGGACGCGTCCAGGGTGGCGGCGCGGTCCCGCTCGGCGAGGAAGTCCTGCTCGGCGGCCGCCAGGTCGGCGGACAGGCCGAGCACCTCGGCGGTCCGCTCGGCGTCCTCGGCCCGCTCCCGCGCGGCGTGCAGCTGGGCGCCGCCGACCGCCACCGCGCCGAGGAGCAGCGCGCTGGTCACCCCGGCGACCACGGGGCGGCCGCCGGGGCGCGCGCGACCGCCCCGGCGCGGGGCCGCCGCCGCCCGGCGCGCACGGCGGCCGGGGGCGGGGTCCTGCGCCGGGGCGGCCGGCGTCGTCGGGTCCGTCACCTGCCGCCCAGGGCGTCGATGCGCGCGAGCTCGTCCGCGGTGAGCGTGAAGTCGAGCGCGCGGAGGTTCTCCGCGATCCGCTCCGGGTTGGTCGACTTCGGGATGACCACGATGCCGTGGTCGATGTGCCAGCGCAGCACCACGTGCCGGGTGGTGACGCCGTGCGCCTCGGCGACCTCGGTGAGGACCGGGTCGTCCAGGTCCGAGCGCTTGAACGCGCTGTAGCCCTCGATCTTCACGCCGCGCTCGGCGTGCTGGGCCACCAGGTCGGCGTCCCAGTCCGTCGGGCTCCACGGGATCTGGTTCACGGCGGGCGCCTCGCCGGTGGCGGCGATCAGCTCGTCGATCTGGGCGATCGAGTAGTTCGACACGCCGATCGAGCGGACCAGGCCCTCGTCGCGGGCGGCGATGAACTGCTCCCAGGTGGCCGGGGTGGCCTGCTTGTTCGGCGGCCAGTGGATCAGCCACAGGTCGAGGTGGTCGGTGCCGAGCTCGGCGAGCGACTCCATCAGCGTCTGGCGCTCGCGGCCGGCGTGGTCCGGCGGCAGCTTGGTGGTGAGGAAGACGGCGTCGCGGTCCATGTCGCGCAGGCTGAGCGCGCGGCCCACCTGGGCCTGGTTGCCGTAGCCCGTGGCGGTGTCGATGTGCGTGTAGCCGAGCTCCAGGGCGGCGACCACGGCGCGCTCGGCGTCGCTGCCCTCGGCCTGCCAGGTGCCGAGGCCGAGGAGCGGCATCTCGCCGCCGGGCAGGGTGGTGGTGGGGATCTGCGGTGCGGTCATGCCCCCAGCATCTCCCCGTCGGCGGGCCCCGGCCACGGCAGGCGGTCCCCGCGGGCGGCCGCGGCGGCGGGCACGGCCCGCTGCGCGCGCCGGAACTGGGCGGGCGTCTCCCCGGTCAGCCGGCCGAACGTGCGGGTGAACGACGCCTGGTCGTAGAAGCCGGCGGCGGCCGCCACGTCGGCGAGCGGCAGGTCCGAGCCGCCGAGCAGCGCGGCGGCGTGGTCCACCCGTGCCCGCAGCACGTACTGCTGCGGCGACAGCGCGTACACGCGGCGCACCCGCCGGTCGAGCGTGGACGCCGAGCACCCGGCGGCGGCCGCGAGCTCGGCGACGGTCGGCGGCTCCGTCAGCCGGTCCTGCACGAACGCGGCCACCCGGGACAGCGCCGCCACGGTCGCCGCGTCGGCGTCGCCCGCCCGCAGCGCCTGCGAGATGCTCACCAGCCCGACCACCGCGCCGGCGTCGTCGCGCACGGGCACCTTGGACGTCAGGTACCAGCCGGGCGTGCCGCCGGGGCGGCGGATCAGCTCCAGCTCGCGGTGCAGCGAGCGGCCGGTGTCCAGCACGTCCCGGTCCTGGGCGTCGTACCGCGCGGCGAGGTGCGGCTCGAACAGCTCCGCGGCGGTGCGGCCGACGACCGCCCGGCGGGACCGCTCCGGCGTGCGGCGCACGAACGCCTCGTTCACCACCACGTACCGGCCGGCCGCGTCCTTGGCGCAGAACATCGTCCCGGTGAGGTCGTCGCACAGCCGCAGCAGCGCCGGCGTGAGGGCGCGCAGCAGGGCCCGCGCCTCGGGGGAGGCGGCGGCGGGCAGCGGTGGACGGCGTTCCATGTCGCAGAGCAGGGTAGGTGCTGCGGATGACGCGCACGTGTCACGGATCCGCCGGTCCTGACCGGCGGATCGGTGCAAGACGGGCCGCGACCGGCTCGGGGAGGATCCCGCCATGACGACGACCGAGCACCCGGCGCCCGCGACCGCAGCGGCGGGCGGCCCCGCCGACGACGCCCTGACCGGCGCCGCCGTCGCCCTCGCCCACGAGTGGATGACGGCCACCGCCGCCGACGAGACCCCCGCCGAGCGCCGCGCCACCGGGCGGCTCGCCGCGCTGGTCGCCGACCCGGCCGGCCTGGACCTCGCGGTGCGGTTCGTCGACCGGGTCGCCCGCCCGGAGGACGTGCGGGTCGCCGCGGCGGAGCTCGCGGACCTCGGGCACCGCGCCTCGGACGCGTCGGGGTTCCTCGGCGGCGTGGACCGGGCGCTGCTCGGCGTCGGCGCGCGGGTGGCCCCGCTGCTGCCCGGCGCCGTCGTGCCCGCCGCCCGGATCCGGCTGCGCCAGCTCGTCGGCCACCTGGTCGCCGACGCCGGCCCCGGGCTCGGCCCGCACATCGCCCGCGCCCGCCGCGACGGGTTCCGGCTGAACCTCAACCTGCTGGGTGAGGCCGTGCTCGGCGAGGACGAGGCGCACCGCCGCCTGCAGCGGGTGACCGCGCTGGTCGCGCGCCCGGACGTGGACTACGTGTCGATCAAGGTGTCGGCCGTCGCCAGCCAGCTGTCCACCTGGGACACCGAGGGCAGCGTGCGCCGGGTGGTCGACCGCCTGCTGCCGCTGTACCGGACGGCGGCCGAGCACGGCACGTTCCTCAACCTCGACATGGAGGAGTACCGCGACCTCGCGCTCACCGTCCGGGTGTTCGACGCCCTGGTGAACGACCCCGCGGTGCGCCACCACGAGGCCGGCATCGTGCTGCAGGCCTACCTGCCCGACGCCTCCGCGGCGCTGGAGGAGGTCACCGCGATCGCCCGCGCCCGCGTCGACGCCGGCGGGGCGCGGCTGAAGGTGCGCCTGGTCAAGGGCGCCAACCTGGCGATGGAGAAGGTCGAGGCCGAGCTGCACGGCTGGCCGCAGGCGCCCTACGCCGGCAAGCCCGAGGTGGACGCCCACTACGTCCGGCTCGTGCGCACCGCCCTGGACCCGGAGCGCACGCGCGCCCTGCGGGTCGGCGTGGCCAGCCACAACCTGTTCCACGTCGCGTACGCGCACCTGCTGGCCGAGGCCCGCGGCGTCGGCGAGGCCCTGGACATCGAGATGCTGCAGGGCATGGCCCCCGCGCAGTCCCGCGCGGTGCAGCGCGCCGTCGGCCAGGTGCTGCTCTACACGCCGGTGGTCGCGAAGCAGGACTTCGACGTGGCGATCTCCTACCTGGTGCGCCGCCTGGAGGAGAACTCCGCCCACCAGAACTTCCTGCACGCGCTGTTCGCCGAGGGCGGGGACGCGCCCGAGCCGGACCGCGGGATCGGCGGCCAGCAGCAGGCGTTCCTCGCCTCCGTCCGGGACGCCGCGACGGTCTCCACCCGGCCGCGCCGGCAGCCGCGCGCGCCGCAGGCCGTGGCGCCCGGCGCGTTCGCGAACGCCGCCGACACCGACCCCGCCGTCCCCGAGTCCCGGGAGTGGGCCGCCCGGCTGGTGGCGCAGGACGTCGAGCCCCCCGCCGGCGCGGTGACCGTCACGACCACCGACGAGGTGGACGAGGTCGTCGCCCGCGCCGTCGCCGCCGCGCCCGCCTGGTCCGCGCGCACCCCCGCCGAGCGCGCCGCCGTGCTGCGCGCCGCCGCCGAGGAGCTCGAGGCCGCCCGCGGCGACCTGGTCGCCACGATGGTGCACGAGGGCGGCAAGACCGTCGCCGAGGCCGACCCCGAGGTCAGCGAGGCCGTGGACTTCGCCCGGTACTACGCCGACCGGGCCGAGGAGCTCGCCGACGGCGCGGTGCCCGGGGTGGTGTTCCGCCCCGACGGCGTCACCGTCGTCACCCCGCCGTGGAACTTCCCGGTGGCCATCCCGGTCGGCTCGACGCTCGCGGCGCTCGCGGCCGGCTCCCCGGTGCTGGTCAAGCCCGCCCCGCAGACCCCGCGCTGCGTGCGGGTCGCGATGGCCGCGGTGCAGCGCGCGCTCGACGCCGCCGGCGTGACCGAGCCCGCCCTGCAGGTCGTGCTGTCCCCGGAGGGCGACGTGGGCCGGCGCCTGGTGACCCACCCGGCGGTCGCGCGCGTGCTGCTCACCGGCGCGCTGGAGACGGCGCAGCTGTTCGCCGGCTGGCGCCCCGACCTCGACGTGCTCGCCGAGACGTCCGGGAAGAACGCGCTGGTCATCACGCCGTCCGCGGACGTCGACCTCGCCGTGGCGGACCTGGTCCGCTCCGCCTTCGGCCACGCCGGCCAGAAGTGCTCGGCGGCGTCGCTGGCGATCCTCGTCGGCTCCGCCGGCCGCTCGGACCGGCTGCGCCGGCAGCTCGCCGACGCCGTGACGTCGCTGCGGGTGGGCTGGTCGGACGACCTCGGCACCACCATGGGCCCGCTGGTGGAGCCCGCCTCCGGCCGGCTGCTGCGCGCGCTGACCACGCTGGACGAGGGGGAGGGCTGGCTCGTGCAGCCCCGCCGCCTGGACGACGAGGGCCGGCTGTGGACGCCCGGCGTGAAGCACGGCGTGCGGCCCGGCTCGTGGTTCCACCTCACCGAGTGCTTCGGCCCGGTGCTCGGCGTGATCCGCGTCGAGACGCTGGACGAGGCGATCGAGGTGCAGAACGCCGTCGCGCTCGGCCTGACCGGCGGCCTGCACTCGCTGGACGAGGCCGAGATCTCGCACTGGCTGGACCGGGTCGAGGTCGGCAACGCCTACGTGAACCGGCACATCACCGGGGCCGTCGTGCAGCGCCAGCCGTTCGGCGGCTGGAAGGCCTCGGTCGTGGGCCCGGGCGCCAAGGCCGGCGGCCCGTCCTACGTGGCGCAGCTCGGCACCTGGGCGGACGACCCGGAGGTCGCCGCGCTGGACGACGAGGCGTGGCTGGCCCGCGCCCAGCAGGACGACGCGCGCTGGTGGCGCGACGAGCTCGGCACCGGCCGCGACCGGTCCGGGCTGGCCGCCGAGGAGAACACCCTGCGCTACCGCCCGGTGCCGCACCTGACCGTGCGGGTCGGCGACGGCGCGGCCGACCGGCACGTGCGCCGGGTGCTCAGCGCCGCCCGCACCGCCGGCGTGCCGGTGACCGTGAGCCGCGCCGACTCCGAGCCGCACGCCGCGTTCGCGGCGCGGGTGGCCGCCGGCGAGGTCACCGGGCGGGTCCGGGTGGTCGGCGAGGCGCCCGGCCTGCGCGCCGCGGCCGTCACCCGCACCGGCGACGTCACCGTGCTGGACGCCCCCGTGGTGGTCAGCGGGCGGCGGGAGCTGCTCACGGTGCTGCGGGAGCAGGCGGTCAGCCGCACCCGGCACCGGTTCGGGCACGTCGACCCGACCCGCTGAGGCGGGCCGGCACGAGACCACCCCGGGCGCGCGCCCCCTGCCCGCGCCCGGGGTGCTCGCTCAGGCGGAGTCGCGGACCA
>JAPSIJ010000174.1 GCA_031178805.1 Cellulomonas sp.
TCTACGGCCACGGCCCCTCGCTCGAGGACTTCGCCGCGCAGACGCCGCTGACCGTCGGCTCGCCGCAGCAGGTGATCGACCGGTACGCCGCCATGCGGCACGACGTCGGCCACTACCAGCGCCAGCTCTTCCTCATCGACCACGCGGGCCTGCCGCTGAAGACGGTGTTCGAGCAGCTCGACATCCTCGGCGGCGAGGTCGTCCCCGTGCTCCGCAAGGAGATGGAGTCCGACCGCCCCGCGCACGTGCCGTCCGACCCGCCGAGCCACGCCCAGCGCGTCGCCCGGGCCCGCGCGGCCGGCGCCGTGCACGAGCAGACCGTCGCCGCGGCCGACCACTGGACCGGGCGCACCGCCGAGGACGACGCCGCGGCGGCCGACGCCGTGAGCACCGGCCGCTGACCGGCGCACCGCCCGCACCCCCCGCAGCAGCACCCCGGAACCAGGAGCACACCCCATGACCGAGCGCAGGATCGTCGCGCTGTCGGCCGGCCTCGGCCGGCCGTCGTCCACCCGCCTGCTCGCCGACCGCCTCGCCGAGGCGACCGCCACCGAGCTGGCCGACCGCGGGCAGCGCCCCGAGGTCCGCGTCGTCGAGCTGCGCGACCACGCGCACGACGTCGTGAACCTGATGCTGACCGGCGTGGCGGGCCCCGAGCTCGCCGAGGTCATCGAGGCCGTCACGTCGGCGGACGCGCTGATCGCCGTGACGCCGCTGTTCACCACGACGTACTCGGGGCTGTTCAAGTCCTTCGTCGACGTCCTGGACAAGGACGCGCTCGTGGGGATGCCGGTGCTGCTGGGCGCGACGGGCGGCACCGCCCGGCACTCCCTCGCCCTGGAGTACTCGATCCGCCCGCTGTTCACCTACCTGCGGGCCGACGTCGCCACGACCTCCGTGTTCGCGGCGACCGACGACTGGGCCGCCGGCAGCACCGGCGCCGAGCCGAACCCGCTGCCGGCGCGCATCCGCCGGGCGGGCGCCGAGCTCGCGGCCACGGTCGCCGGCCGCGGTCCGCGCGGGCCGCGCGACCCGTTCGCGGACGCGCCGAGCTTCGCGGACCTGCTCGGCGGCTGAGGCGCGCCTCCCGCGGACGACGGCGGGCACCGGCGCGGGCCGGTGCCCGCGCGCGTCAGCGGCGGGTCAGCAGGACCAGCGTCGCGTCGTCCTCGGAGGCGGCGTCCCGGAGGTGGTCCACGACCTCGGCGAGCGCCCCGGGCACCGGCCGGCCGACGTGCGCCGCGGCCCGCTGCATCGCGACGCGCATCGACTCCCCGCGGCGCTCCAGCACCCCGTCGGTGAGCAGCAGCAGCGTGTCGCCGGCCGCCAGGGTCAGCCGGTCCGCGGCCGGCGCGCCGTCCAGCAGCCCGATCAGCGGCGAGCCCAGCAGCGGGCGCCAGGCGGCGGAGCCGTCCGCGCGGACCACCAGCGGCGGCAGGTGCCCGGCGGCGGCGTGCTCGACCTCGCCGGTCGCCGGGTCGAGCAGCGCGACCGCCATCGTGGCCATCTGGCCGGGCAGCGTCCACCGGGCCAGCGCCCCCACCCGCGCGAGCACCGTCGCCGGCGGCGCCGCGTCCAGCAGGAAGGCGCGGGTCGCGTTCCGCAGCTGGCCCATCGCCGCCGCGGTGGCGAGCCCGTGCCCCGCCACGTCCCCGACCACCAGCGCGAGCCGGCCGTCGGCGAGCACCAGCACGTCGTACCAGTCGCCGCCCACCTGGCCGGAGCCGGACGGCTCGTAGCGGGCGTCGACGGCCCAGCCCGGCACGGCCGGCAGCCGGCTCGGCAGCAGCGTCCGCTGCAGCGCCCGGGCGGCGAACACCTCGGCCTGCCCCCGCCGGAACAGCGCCTCGACGAGGTGCACCCGCAGGTCCGCGACCGTGCTGACGTGCCGCTCGTCCCACGGCGCCGAGCGGCCGCGGACGTGCTCGCGCCACAGGTCGAACGACTGCCGCGGGCTCAGCCGCACCCCGTCGCCCTCGCGCACGGCGATCGCCTTGTGGTTCGGGTCGCCGCCCCAGTCGACGGTGCGGACCACCTCGTCGCGCAGCCAGACCACCGCGCCGCCGTCCGGCAGCGCGAGCGCGAGCGCGCCGGCCACACCCGGGGCGTCGGGCGCGCCCGGCGCGTCGGCCAGGTGGTCGGTCGCGAGCACGCCGTCCGCGACGGCCGCGGCCCAGGCGGCCACCTTGCGGCAGCCCTCCTCGTCCGGCACCCGGCCGCGGGTCGCGAGGTCGCCGCCGGCCCACACCACCACGCCGTCGGCGGGGACGAGCTCCAGCAGGTCGTCCGTCCGGGTCAGCGCCTGAACCAGGCGGACGTCCTCGTCGCGGCTGGCGCCGACGAGCCGGGCGAGCACGCCGGACGCCCGGCGGGACTCGGCGAGCAGCTCCTCCTCGACCTGGGCGACCAGGCGGGCGGACAGCGCGACGCCGAGGAACTCCGCGGCCGCGCGGACGCCGTAGGACGGCGCGTGCGGGCCGCTGTAGTGGTGGCACGCCACCATGCCCCACAGCTTGCCGTCCCGCAGCAGCGAGATCGACATGGAGGCGCGCACGCCCATGTTGCGCAGGTACTCGCAGTGGATCGGCGAGACGCTGCGCAGCGTGGCGTACGTCAGGTCCAGCGGCCGGCCGGACAGCGGCTCCGCCGTCGGCACCACGGGGACCGGGGTGTAGTCGACGTCGGAGATCAGCCGGATCCAGCTCTTCTCGTACAGCGCCCGCGCCTGCGGCGGGATGTCCGAGGCCGGGTAGTGCAGCCCGAGGAACGGCTCGAGGTCCGACCGGCGCGCCTCGGCGACGACCTCGCCGTTGTACTCGGCGTCGAACCGGTAGACCATCACGCGGTCGAACCCGGTGAGCCGGCGCACGTGCCGGGCGGCGGTGTCGTACAGGGCCGTGAGCTCGCCGGCGCGGTTCAGGTCGGCGATGGCGTCGCGGACGCTCTCGTAGGTGCTGCCGTAGGTGAGGGGGCGGGGGCCGTCGGCCACCTCCAGCTCGACCACGAACACCGGACCGGGGTCCGCCAGGGTGGCGGGCGGCGGGCGGTGCACCACGACGTCGAGCACCACGGTGCCCGTGCCGGTGTCGACGTGCACCAGGCCGGGGTTGCGCGTGCGGTGGTCCGGCACGGCGGCGAGCTGCTCCAGCACGATCCGCGCGGGACCCGCGCCGAGCACCTCGGGCAGCGGGCGGCCGAGCACGCCGTCGAGCGGCCGGCCGAGCACGTCGGCCACGTTGGTCGAGGCCTGCAGGACCACCGAGTCCTCGTCCTGCACCACGAGGAGCACGCCGCGGGGCTGCACCGACCCGGGGATGTGGATGGGCTCGCGCGCGCAGTTGTCGAGGTCCACGGGCTCACCGGGGGCCAGGAACACCTGATCCGGCACGCGGGGTCTCCCTCCTGGAGGAGCCCCTCGCGGTCGGCCGTGCGGCCTGCCTCGGACGGAGGGCGATGTCGACCATCGCAAATCCGACCAGACCCGTGCAAGTGGGTCAGGTGGCCCAGACCGCCACGAGGGCGACACCGAGCGCCGCCGCGGCGACCGTGAGCAGCAGCGTCCCGGCGAGGTGCAGCACCGCCCGGGCGACGTCGCCGGCCTGGCCGAGCCGCACCGTCTCCACCATCGCCGCGGAGAACGTGGTGTACCCGCCGCAGAACCCGGTGGCCAGCAGCAGGTACCCGGTCACCGGCAGCCCGGCGTACAGGTGCGCCCCCGCGACGAGGCCGATCAGCAGCGACCCGGTGACGTTCACGACCACCGTGCCCAGCGGGAGCACCGACCGGCGCCGGGCGCGCACCTCCCCGTCCACCCAGAACCGCGCGGCGGCCCCCGCCCCGCCCGCGAGCGCCACCAGCAGCGCGCCGGTCACCGGACGCCGCCGCGGGACCGGGACAGCGCCGCGACGGCCGCCACGCCGGCCGCGGCGCACAGCACGCCGCCGACCGCGCTGGTGCCCGCGTACGCCAGGGCGGTGCCGACCGCGCCGTCGGCCAGCAGCCGCTCCGTCTCCAGCGCGAGCGAGCTCACCGTCGTGAACCCGCCCAGCACGCCCGTGCCGAGCGCGAGGCGCACCCGCAGCCGGCCCGGCGTCTCCGGACCGCGGCGGCCCAGCACCTCCAGCAGCACCCCGAGCAGGAGAGCGCCGGCGAGGTTGGCGGTGAGCGTGCCGACCGGCCAGCCGTGCTGCGCGGGCAGCGCCTGCGCCAGGCCGTACCGGCCGAGGGAGCCGACGGCGCCGCCGGCGGCCACGAGCAGCGCGAGGCCGGGACGGCGGTGCGCGGGGCGCCCGGCGGGCGGGCCGGCGCGGTCCGGGGCGACGGGGTGCGGGGCGGCGGGCGTGGCGGTCTCCGGGGCTGGGGCGCGGTGCGCGCGGGCGGGGCGGTGCGCGCCTCATCCAACCGCACCGACCCGGGCGGTGTCCGGTCGGCGGCCGGTCGGCGGCCGGTCGGCGGCCGGTCGGCGGCCGGTCGGCGGCCGGTCAGCGGCCCTCGTGCCGGTGCAGCGCGAGCACCGCGGTGACCCGCGGGTTCACGTCCTCCCCCGCAGCGCCCACCGTCCGGTACACCGCCGCCAGGTGGTTCTCCACCGAGCGCGGCGACAGCCCGAGCGCCCGCGCCACCGCGCGGTTCGACAGCCCCTGGGCCACCAGCCGCAGCACCGCGAGCCGGGCGGGCGTCAGCGCGGCCACCGGGTCGTCGGGCCCCTGCGGCGGCCCGCCCCACGACCCCGCCGCGGCGGCCGGGCCGTGCACGACCTGGCCGCGCGCCGCGCCGGCGACGGCCTCGGCCAGCGCCCCGGCCGAGGTCAGGCCCCGGGGCAGCTGGCTCCACGGGCGGGGCACCCGCCCGCGGAGCGCGAGCACGACGTCCGTCCCGCGTGTCAGCAGCAGCACGGCGAGCCGGGGGTCGGTCGCCTGCAGCGCGAGCCCGAGCGCCACCCCGCTGCCGTCCGGCAGCGCCTCGTCGACCACCAGCACGTCGGCCGCCCCGGGCCGCACCAGCGCCCGGGCCCGCGCGTCGCCGCCGGCGGCGCGCACCACCGTCAGCCGCGGGTCGGCGTCCAGCGCCTGCGCGACCGCGCTGCGGGTCAGCGCCTCGGGCAGCACTACGGCCACGCGCACCGGCCGCGCGTCCCGGTCCGCGCCGCGTCCGTCCACGCCGGGCACCGTACGAGCCGCCCGGCACCACTCAACGCCGCGCCCAGAGCACCCAGTCCGTCACCCGTGCGCCCCGGCGCCGCCCCCGGGCGGGTTCCGTCGCAGGCCGTGCCGGCTCGCCGTCGCTAGGGTGGCGGGGACGGCCGCCGGCGCCCTGGAGGAGGACCTTGTGACGTACCCCGAGGACGAGCCCCGCCGCCCCGGCCTGTTCAGCCGCCTCGCCGAGCCGCTGGCGGAGCGGACCCGGGAGCGGTTCGAGCACGCGGAGGACCGGATCCGCCAGGCCGTGCAGGGCGAGATCGACTCGGTGACCCGGTCCGTGCGCGCCCGCGCGGTGGAGGTCCGGCCCAGCGCCCTCGCCTTCGCCGCGGCGCTGCTGCTCACGGTGCTCGGCCTCGGCCTCGTGGTCACCGCCGCGGTCGTCGGCCTGGCCCACGTGCTGCCGCTGTGGCTCGCCGCCCTGCTGGT
>JAPSIJ010000175.1 GCA_031178805.1 Cellulomonas sp.
AAAGTCCCCGCAGCCCCGGTGACGAGGACTGCGAGCAGTGGCTCCCTAGATGACGCCAGGGTCTGAGTCGGAAGCTAGCTCAGGCTGACGGACTTCGAGGCTCGCTCAGGCGGCGAGGGCGAAGTCGGTGCGCTTGTTATCGGCACCTATGGGTTTACACGGAGCGTTAGCGAGATAACCGTGTGTCCTCGGCCCGCTTCTCCTGGCTCGACGATCACCGTCGAAACCGATCACCCCCATGTGGAGTTGTCAACCGCCGCGCTCGCCGTCCGGTCTCCCGGCCGTCGCCCGCAGCGGGTCCAGCATACGGGTCCAACGCCGGCCGGCGCACGGTCATTCCCGGCGGGCGCGCGCGCGGCGGACGCGGCACCATACGGGCCTGACGCCGCCGACCCCCTCCCCCTGCGACGGCCCGGACGAAGGACCCACCATGACCGAGCACGCCGCCGCGCACCCCTCCCGCGAGCGCCACGAGACGACCACCGAGCGGATGGACCGGAACTGGAACGAGCTGCTGCAGGAGCTGCGCGTCGCGCAGACCGGCGTGCAGATCCTCACCGGGTTCCTGCTGACCGTGCCGTTCCAGCAGCGGTTCGGCGACCTGGACGAGTACCAGCGGGGCGTCTACCTGGTGCTGGTGGTGCTGGCGGTGGCGGCGACCGGCTTCATCGTCGCCCCGGTGTCGCTGCACCGGATCCTGTTCCGCCGGGGCCTGAAGCGCGAGCTCGTGGAGTCCGCGGACACGCTCGCGCAGACCGGGCTGGCGGTGCTCGGGCTGGTGCTGGCGGGGGCGTCGCTCCTGCTGTTCGACGTGGTGGTCGACCGCGCGGCGGGCCTCTGGGCGGGCGGCGCGGTGCTGCTGGGGCTGGCGCTGGTGTGGGTGGCCCTGCCGTGGCGGCTGTCGCGGCGCGCGGACGCGGAGGACTGACTCAGCCGGCGAGCAGCCGCTCGATGATCCGGGCCCCCGCCGCCGGGGACATGTCGGGCGAGCCGGTGAGCCGCCCCTCCAGGGTGGCGACGTTCAGCACGCTGACCACGGCGAGCGCCGTGTCGCGGTCGTCCTGGGTCGGCACGACGTCGGCGCCGGTGGCGCCCCGCTGCCGGGCCCGGAGCCGGGCGACCTGCGCCGCGGCCACCTCGAACGAGCGCACGTGCAGGTCGGCGAGCTCGCCGGCCGCGTCGGGGTTCCGCAGCCCGTAGGTGAGGAACTCCAGGGACAGCAGCAGCTTGGGGTCGTCCTGGGCGGCGGTCAGCCAGGCGGTGAGCTCCTCGACGTCGAGGCCGTCGTCGGTGACGCCCGGCAGGTCGAGCGCGGGGTCCTCGAGCGCGATGCCGAGCCGCTCGCGGGCCAGCGCCATCATCACCGCGCTCTTCGACGGGAAGTGCGCGTACAGCGCGCCCTTGGTGTAGCCGGCCTCGGCGGCGATGTCGCCGACCGAGGCGCCCTCGTACCCCTTCGCGGCGATCACCCGGGCCGCGGCGTCGAGCAGGTCCGCGCGGGTGCGGTCGACCCGCTCGCGGCGGCGCTCGTCGGCGCGGACGGAGCCGGCGCGCTTGGCGACGTTGTCCGAGGCGTCGGCGAGCCCGCGGGACGCCTCCCGCAGCGAGGCCGCGAGCGCCTCCCCCACCTCGGGCACGACGTCGTGCACCTGCTTGCCGAGCATCCGGGTGAGCGCGGCGGTGGCGTCGGCGAGCGCGCGGGTGGCGGCGCCGAGGGAGTCCTGGGAGTCGGGCTCGGGTCGGGACATGCGCCCAGCCTACCGCCCGCCGTACCGATCGGTACGAGAGCGCGTCGCCATCAAGCACATACCCCCTGGTATCCGGTGTCACGTGCTGCTACGTTCCGTCATGTACCGATCGGAATGTGACGAGGGAGGGACGCGATGGGCGACGACGTGCTCACGGTCCGCGGGCTGCGCAAGCGGTACCGCGGACGCCGGGGCGTGCAGGCGAACGACGGCATCGACCTGGACGTGGCCGCGGGCCAGGTGGTGGGCCTGCTGGGCCACAACGGCGCGGGCAAGACCACGCTGGTGAACCAGGTGGTCGGGCTCGTGCTGCCCGACGCGGGCACGATCCGCCTCGACGGGGTGGACGCCGTGGCGCAGCCGCACCTGGCGCGGGAGCGCACGTCCATCCAGGCGCAGGCGAACGTGCCGATCACCGGCCTCACCCCCCGCCGGGCGATCGAGCTGGTGGGCCGGATCCGCGGCGGGGACCGGGCCGCGGTCCGCACCCGCACCGCGGGGCTGCTGGAGTCGCTGGACCTCGGGCCCTGGGCCGACACCCCTGCCGAGAAGGTGTCCGGCGGCATCGCCCGGCTGACCGCGTTCGCGATGACCGTGGTGCAGCCGGGGCGGCTGGTCGTCCTGGACGAGCCGACCAACGACGTGGACCCGGTGCGGCGCCGCCTGCTCTGGGCGCACATCCGCGACCTGGCCGACGAGGGCCGGGCGGTGCTGCTGGTGACGCACAACGTGCGCGAGGCCGAGCGGGTCGTCGACCGGCTCGTGGTGCTGGACCGCGGCGTGGTGCTCGCCGACGACACCCCGGCCGGCCTGACCGCGCCCCTGCAGGACGCGCTCACCGTCGAGGTCGACCTGCCGGCGTCGGCCACCGGCGTGGACTGGCACCCGGCGGTGCGCCCCGGTGCCACCGCGCGCGGGCGGGCCGCGGGCACGGTGCCCGCCGCAGCGGCGGCCGAGGTCGTGCGCTGGGCGCAGGCGGAGGTCGCGGCCGGGCGGCTGGAGCGGTACGGGCTCACGCCGGCCTCGCTCGAGGACGTGTACGTCGCCCTGGTCGGCCGGCCGCACGAGGCGCAGCAGGCGGAGGTGGCGGCGTGAGCGCGCTCCAGCAGACGCTGCTGCTCACGCAGTGGCAGTTCCGGCGGCAGGCGGTGATGCTCCCGCTGCTCGTGGTGGTGCAGGCGTTCCTGGCGATCGCCACGGTCCTCGGGTTCGGTCTGGTGATCGGCGACCCGCCGCCGGAGCAGGCGCTCTACCTGGCCACCGGCGCCCCGACCATCACCCTCGTCATGGTCGGCCTCGTGATGACGCCCCAGATGCTGTCCCAGGCCCGCACCGAGGGCAGCCTCGACTGGATGCGCACTCTGCCGGTGCCGCGGCCGCTGTTCCTGGTCAGCGACCTGCTGGTGTGGACGCTGATCGCGCTCCCCGGCATGGTGCTCGGCATCCTCACCGGCGTGCTGCGGTTCGACGTGGACCTGTCCGTGGCGCCCTGGTTCCTCCCGGCCGCCCTGCTGGTGTCGCTGACCGCCGCCGCGGTCGGGTACGGCATGGCGTCGCTGCTGCGGCCCGCGCTCGCCATGCTGATGAGCCAGGTGCTGGTGTTCGTGATCCTGCTGTTCACCCCGGTCAGCTACCCGTCCGACCGGATGCCGGACTGGCTGCGGACCGCGCACGAGTGGCTGCCGTTCGAGCCGATGGCCCAGCTGATCCGGTCGGGGCTGGCCAGCGACGCGTTCAGCATGCCGGGACGGTCCCTGGTCGTGCTGCTCGCGTGGAGCGCGGCCGCCCTGGCGGGGGCCACCTGGGCGCTGCGCCGGCGCGCGTGAGTGCCGGGCGGGGGCGCCCGGGGCGTGCCTAGGATCGCGGGCATGCCCCTGGAGACCACCGCCGCCGCCGGCGTCCCGACCGACGCCGGGGGCGCCCCCGCCGGCACCACGACGCTCTACCTGGTGCGGCACGGGCGCACGGAGTTCAACGCGGCCGGCCGGTTGCAGGGCTGGTGCGACTCCCCGCTGACGACCGAGGGGCTGCGCGGCGTCCGGGCCACCGCCCGGGTGCTCGCGGACCGCGCGTTCACCGCCGCCTACGCGAGCCCCCTGGGCCGCACGGTCGCCACGGCGCGCGAGCTGCTGGCCGAGCACCCGGACGTCGAGCTCACCTGCGACGACGGGCTGCGCGAGGTGCACTTCGGCGAGCTGGAGGAGCGCCCGGAGCGGGACCTGCTGGCGCTCGGCGACCCCGGGGCGATCTTCGGCGGCATCCTCACCGGCACGTACCCCGGCTTCCCCGGGGCCGAGCCCACGGCCGCGTACCTGGACCGGGTGGCCGACGCGTTCGGGCGGATCGAGCAGGCGCACGCCGGCGGCGGCGAGGTGCTGGTGGTCAGCCACGGCGTGACGCTGCTGGCGTACCTGTCGATGGCCGGGACGGTGCCGATGGAGCCGCTGCCCAACGCCAGCGTCTCCACCGTGCGGATCGGCCCGGACGGCGAGCGCACCGTGCACGCGATCGGCGTGGACCCGGCCGTGCAGGGCGCGCCGGGGCTGCCCGTGCCGGACACGCAGCAGCCGGTGCGGTCGCCGGAGCGGCCCGACGCGGGCTGACCCGCTCTTCCCGACCGCCCCCTGGCCGCGCACCGCCCGGGCCAGCAGGATGGGCGCATGGACCTGCCCGTGATGCCGCCCGTGTCGCCGATGCTGGCCAAGGCCGTGCCCGAGATCCCCGACCTCGGCCACACCGAGCCCAAGTGGGACGGGTTCCGCACGATCGTGTTCCGGGACGGCGACGAGGTCGTGCTCGGCAGCCGCAACGAGAAGCCGATGACCCGGTACTTCCCCGAGCTGGTGGAGTCGATCCGGGCGAACACCCCGGAGCGGTGCGTGCTCGACGGGGAGATCGTGATCGTCTCGGGCGACCGGCTGGACTTCGACGCCCTGCAGCAGCGGATCCACCCGGCCGAGAGCCGGGTGCGGCTGCTGGCGCAGCAGACGCCGGCCTCGTTCGTCGGGTTCGACCTGCTGGCGCTCGGCGACGACGACCTGATGGGCACGCCGTTCCGCGACCGCCGGGCGCGCCTGGTGGACGCGCTCGGCAGCAGCGCCACCGGCCCGGACGCCCCGGTGCACCTCACCCCGGCGACCGCCGACCTCGCGCAGGCCCGGGAGTGGTTCACCCGGTTCGAGGGCGCCGGGTTGGACGGCGTCGTGGCCAAGCCGCTGGACGGCGTGTACCAGCCGGACAAGCGGACGATGTCCAAGGTGAAGCACGCCCGCACGGCCGACTGCGTCGTGGCGGGGTTCCGCTGGCACAAGTCCGGGCCCGTGCTCGGCTCCCTGCTGCTGGGCCTGTGGACCGACGACGGCCGGCTGCAGCACGTCGGCGTCGCGGCCTCGTTCCCGATGGCGCGGCGCAAGGCCCTGGTCGAGGAGCTCGCGCCGCTGCGCGAGGGCGACCTGTCGGGACACCCGTGGGCGGACTGGGCCGACCAGTCGGCGCACGGCGACAAGCGGATGCCCGGGGCGGTCAGCCGGTGGAACGCCAGCAAGGACCTGTCGTTCGTGCCGCTGCGCCCGGAGCTGGTCGTGGAGGTCGCCTACGACCACATGGAGGGCGACCGGTTCCGGCACACCGCGCAGTTCCGCCGGTGGCGCCCGGACCGCGACCCGGCGACGTGCACCTACGCCCAGCTCGAGGAGCCGGTCGGCTTCCGGCTCTCGGAGATCCTCGCGCCGCCCGCCTGAGGCGGCCGCCGGACGTTCCCCGCGCGCTCGCACCGGCCCGCTCGTAGGGTCGGACGCGTCCCAGGAACCAGCCGCCGGAAGGACCCCCCGATGAGCGCATCCGTCCCCTCGCGCACGCCCGGCAAGCC
>JAPSIJ010000176.1 GCA_031178805.1 Cellulomonas sp.
CGGCGAGGGGGCGCTCGGCTTCGACGCCGCGCTGGTCCCGCCCGCCGCGCCCGCGCACTACGGGCTCGCCGTGCTCGCGGAGGGCGTCGCCGACAACCCGCACGCCCTCACCCGGTTCGTCGTGGTGAGCCGCCCGGGCGAGGTGCCCGCCCCGACCGGCGCGGACAAGACCACGCTCGTCGTGCACCTGCCCAGCAACGAGGCCGGCGCGCTGCTCGCCATGCTCGAGCAGTTCGCGGCGCGCGGCGTGAACCTGTCCCGGATCGAGTCCCGGCCGATCGGCGACTCCCTCGGCCGGTACTCGTTCTCCATCGACGCCGAGGGGCACATCGCGGAGGAGCGGATGGGCGAGGCCCTGATGGGGCTGCACCGGGTCTGCCCGCACGTGCGCTACCTCGGGTCCTACCCGCGGGCCGACGGCCAGGCGGCCGACGTCCACCTCGGCACCGCCGACGACGACTTCCGGACCGCGCGCGACTGGCTCCGGGGCGTGCGGGGCGGCGCGACCGTCTGAGGCCGCGGCTCAGGTGTGCGCGACGCGGACCACGAGCGCGCCCGGGTCCACCCGGGCGGCCAGGGTCGTGGCCTGGCCGATGACGTCGCCGTCCACCTGCACCCACTCCCCGCCGGCGACCTCGATCGTCACCTCGCGCGCCCGGGCGTGGTCGATCCGGCCGATCTTCGCCGGCAGCTGGTTGCGCACGCCGACGCCCTGCAGCACGACCTCCCCGAACAGCTGCGCCCAGCCGGCCACGCCGCCGCGGGTGTCGATCGCCGCGACGTCCAGCCAGCCGTCGTCCAGCTCGGCGTCGGGCAGCAGGGTGATCCCGCCCGGCAGCCGCCCGCAGTTGCCGACCAGCAGGCTGCGCACCCGCGCCGGCTCGGCCGGGGCGTCGTCCAGCCGCACCGTCGTCCGCAGCCGGCGGCCGTGCAGGTGCTTGATGCCGGAGACGAAGTAGGCCATCCAGCCGACCCGCGCCTTGAGCTGGTCGTCGGTGTCCGCGACCATCGCCGCGTCGAACCCGATGCCCGCGATCACCAGGAAGATGTGGTCGCGCGGCACGTCGGTGTCGGCGGGCAGGTCGTCCGCGGCCTCCGCGATGTCGTCGGCCACGTCCGACTCCGACGCCAGCACCTTCAGCCAGCCGACGTCGATGGTGCGGTCGGTGCCGTCCAGCGCGATCTGCAGCGCCGCGAGCGGGTCGCCGAGCGGGATGTCGAGGTTCCGGGCGAGCAGGTTGCCGGTGCCCACCGGCACCAGGCCCATCGGCACGCCGGTGCCGACCAGCGCCTCGGCCACCGCGCGCACCGTGCCGTCGCCGCCCAGCGCGACCACCACGTCGGCGCCCCGCGCCACGGCGTCCCGCGCCTGGCCGATCCCCGGGTCCTCCGGGGTCGTCTCCAGCCACAGCGGCTCGGGCAGGTACTGCTCCGCGCACGCGCGACGGACCGTGGCCCGCAGGTCGGGCACGTCGGGCTTGGAGGGGTTGGCGACGAACGCGACCAGCGGCCCGCGCGGGGCCGGGTCGGCGGCCGCCTGCGCGGGCGCCGCCGCCGCGGTCCCGGCGACGTGCACGACCCGCGCGGCCCGGCGCGCGGCGGCGGTGCCCCGCCAGACGGCGGCGGACGCGACGAGGGCCGCCACGGACAGCGCGGCGGACGCGATCGCGAGCCATCCCTCCCAGGTCATGCGCCGAATCTACGGGTCGGCGGGAGCCCCCGCCCGGAGGACGCCGGACCGGACCGCGCGCGGGGCGGCGGCCGGGCCGTCACGCCAGGGGCGAACACGGGACGCCCCGGGCACCCCCCGCCGTTAGCATCGAACAACGCCGCCTCGCCGTGCGTGGTCCCGGGCTCCAGAACCGGCCGCGACGGCGAGCACGCCGCTCGTGAGGAGTGCACATGTTCGAGAGATTCACCGACCGTGCCCGTCGCGTGGTCGTCCTCGCCCAGGAAGAGGCGCGGATGCTCAACCACAACTACATCGGCACCGAGCACATCCTCCTGGGCCTGATCCACGAGGGGGAGGGTGTCGCGGCCAAGGCCCTGGAGTCGCTCAACATCTCGCTCGACGCGGTGCGCGCCCAGGTGCAGGAGATCATCGGCGAGGGCCAGCAGGCCCCGAGCGGGCACATCCCGTTCACGCCGCGCGCCAAGAAGGTGCTGGAGCTGTCGCTGCGCGAGGCGCTGCAGCTCGGCCACAACTACATCGGGACCGAGCACATCCTGCTCGGCCTCATCCGCGAGGGCGAGGGCGTCGCCGCCCAGGTGCTGGGCAAGCTCGGCGCCGACCTCAACCGCGTCCGCCAGCAGGTCATCCAGCTGCTGTCCGGCTACCAGGGCAAGGAGCCCGTGGCCGCCGGCGGCCCGCAGGAGGGCCAGCCCTCCGGCTCCGCCGTCCTCGACCAGTTCGGCCGCAACCTGACGCAGGCCGCGCGCGAGGGCAAGCTCGACCCGGTCATCGGGCGCGAGAAGGAGATCGAGCGGGTCATGCAGGTGCTGTCCCGCCGCACCAAGAACAACCCGGTGCTGATCGGCGAGCCCGGCGTCGGCAAGACCGCCGTCGTCGAGGGCCTGGCCCAGGACATCGTCCGGGGCGACGTGCCGGAGACCCTGAAGGACAAGCAGCTCTACACGCTGGACCTCGGCGCCCTGGTCGCCGGCTCCCGCTACCGCGGTGACTTCGAGGAGCGCCTGAAGAAGGTCCTCAAGGAGATCCGCACCCGCGGCGACATCATCCTGTTCATCGACGAGATCCACACCCTCGTGGGTGCGGGTGCCGCCGAGGGCGCGATCGACGCCGCCAGCATCCTCAAGCCGATGCTCGCCCGCGGCGAGCTGCAGACCGTCGGCGCGACGACCCTGGACGAGTACCGCAAGTACGTCGAGAAGGACCCGGCCCTCGAGCGCCGGTTCCAGCCCATCCAGGTCTCCGAGCCGAACCTCGGGCACGCCATCGAGATCCTCAAGGGCCTGCGCGACCGGTACGAGGCGCACCACCGCGTGTCCATCACCGACGGCGCCCTCGTGGCCGCCGCCACGCTGGCCGACCGGTACGTCAACGACCGGTTCCTGCCGGACAAGGCGATCGACCTGGTCGACGAGGCCGGCGCCCGCCTGCGCATCCGCCGCATGACCGCTCCGCCGGAGCTGCGCGAGCTCGACGAGCAGATCGCCGAGACGCGCCGCGACAAGGAGTCGGCGATCGACGAGCAGGACTTCGAGAAGGCCGCGCGGCTGCGCGACGCCGAGAAGCAGCTCGGCCTCAAGCGCCAGGAGAAGGAGAAGGCCTGGAAGTCGGGCGACCTGGACGCGGTCGCCGAGGTCGACGAGGAGCTCATCGCCGAGGTGCTGGCGCTGGCCACCGGGATCCCGGTGTTCAAGCTCACCGAGGAGGAGTCCAGCCGGCTGCTCCACATGGAGGACGAGCTGCACAAGCGCGTCGTCGGCCAGGAGTCGGCGATCAAGGCGCTCTCGCAGGCCATCCGCCGCACGCGTGCCGGCCTGAAGGACCCGAAGCGCCCCGGCGGCTCGTTCATCTTCGCCGGCCCCACCGGCGTCGGGAAGACCGAGCTCGCCAAGGCGCTCGCGGAGTTCCTGTTCGGTGACGAGGACGCGCTGATCCAGCTCGACATGTCCGAGTTCTCGGAGAAGCACACCGTGTCGCGGCTGTTCGGCTCGCCCCCCGGCTACGTCGGCTACGACGAGGGCGGGCAGCTCACCGAGAAGGTCCGGCGCAAGCCGTTCTCGGTCGTGCTGTTCGACGAGGTCGAGAAGGCGCACGCGGACATCTTCAACTCGCTGCTGCAGATCCTCGAGGACGGTCGCCTGACCGACTCGCAGGGCCGGGTGGTCGACTTCAAGAACACCGTGATCATCATGACCACGAACCTCGGCACCCGGGACATCGCCAAGGGCGTCCAGACCGGCTTCCAGGCCGGCGGCGACCTGTCGACGTCGTACGAGCGCATGAAGTCCAAGGTCAACGACGAGCTCAAGACGCACTTCCGTCCCGAGTTCCTCAACCGCGTCGACGACGTGGTCGTGTTCCCGCAGCTCTCGCAGCCGGAGATCTTCCAGATCGTCGACCTGATGATCGCGAAGCTCGACGCCCGTCTGCGCGACAAGGACATGGGCATCGAGCTCACCGAGGCGGCCAAGAAGCTGCTCTCGGAGAAGGGCTACGACCCGGTCCTGGGCGCCCGGCCGCTGCGCCGCGCGATCCAGCGGGAGATCGAGGACGCGCTGTCCGAGAAGATCCTGTTCGGGGAGCTGCACGCGGGTCAGCAGATCGTCGTGGACGCCCACGGCGAGGGCCTGCTCGGCGAGTTCGTCTTCCGCGGCGAGGAGCGCGGGCCGCGCGCCAAGGAGCCGGCCACGGTCGGGGCGCACTCCGCCGGGACGCCGGGCTCCGGCACGGACGTCCCGCCGGCGCCGCCGATCGCGTCGAACGGTGACGGCGGCACGGGCCTCCTGCCCGCCTGACGCACCACCAGCACGAGGGCCGGGTCGCACCGCGAGGTGCGGCCCGGCCCTTCGTCGTGCCGGGGGCGTTCGCCGGCCGGGCGGATGCTGCTCGGCTCGCATTCCGGGAGGAACCCGGGCATTCCGCTGGGTGGCGGCACCCAGATCCCCGCCATCGGGCTGCGAGGAATGCGCCTACCCTTTCGGCATGGCGGGACAGGTGACGCTCAGCGACGTGGCTCGGGAGGCCGGGGTCTCCCTGGCGACCGCGTCGCGCGCCCTGAACGGCAGCGCCAACCGCACCGTCGGTGCCGAGCTCCGGCAGCGGGTGCAGGCGGCCGCCGCGCGGCTGCGCTACTCGCCCGACGGCATCGCGCAGGCGATGGCGCGGGGCCGGACCACGTCCCTCGGGCTGCTGGTGCACGACATCGCCGACCCGTACTTCTCCACCATCGCCGCCGGCGTCGCGGCCGCCGCCGACGAGGCCGGGCTGATGGTCACGCTCGCCTCGACCGGCCAGGACGCGCAGCGCGAGGTCGCGCTCGTCGGGCTGATGGAGCGGCAGCGGGCCCGTGGCGTGATCCTCGCCGGCGGCCGCACCGGCGACGCCGCGGCGGACGAGGCGCTGCGCGCCGCACTGGACTCGTTCCGGGCCGTCGGCGGCTCGGTCGCCGTGATCGGCCAGGACGTGCTCGGCTCCGACACCGTGCTGGTCGGCAACCACGACGGCGCCGCCGACCTGGCGCGGGCGCTGCACGGGCGCGGCTACCGGCGGTTCGCCGTGCTCGGGGGCCCCGAGGCGCACGCGACGGCCGCGGACCGCCGGGCGGGGTTCGGCACGGCGCTCACCGCGCTCGGCTGCCCCGAGCCGCGGGTGCTGCCCTCGGCGTTCACCCGGGACGGCGGCTACGAGGCGATGAGCCGGCTGCTGGCCGACCGCGGCGACGTGGAGCTGGTGTTCGCGGTGAACGACGTGATGGCGGTCGGCGCGCTCGCCGCCGCCCGCGACGCCGGGGTCCGGGTGCCGGAGGACCTGGCCGTGGCCGGCTTCGACGACATCGAGACGCTGCGGGACGTCACGCCCGCGCTCACCACCGTCCGGCTGCCGCTGGCCCGGATCGGTGCCGAGGCGACCCGGCTGGTGCT
>JAPSIJ010000177.1 GCA_031178805.1 Cellulomonas sp.
CTCTCGGGCTCCGGCAAGTCGACCCTGATCCGGATGCTGAACGGCCTGCTGCGGCCCACCGCCGGGCGGGTGCTGCTCGGCGACGACGACCTGGGCGCGGTGAACGCCGCCCAGCTCCGGTCGATCCGGCAGCGCAAGGTGAGCATGGTGTTCCAGCACTTCGCCCTGCTGCCGCACCGCACGGTGCGCGACAACGCGGCCTACCCGCTGGCGCTGCAGGGCGTCGAGAAGGCGGAGCGCCGGCGCCGGGCCGACGAGGCCCTGGAGATGGTCGGCCTGGGCCAGTGGGGCGACTCGCTCCCCCACGAGCTGTCCGGCGGCATGCGCCAGCGCGTCGGCCTGGCCCGCGCGCTGGCCGCCGACACCGACATCCTGCTGATGGACGAGGCGTTCTCCGCGCTCGACCCGCTGATCCGCCGTGAGATGCAGGACCAGCTGCTCGAGCTGCAGCAGTCGCTCGGCAAGACGATCGTGTTCATCACGCACGACCTGAACGAGGCGATGTACCTGGGCGACCGGATCGCGGTCATGCGCGACGGCCGTGTGGTGCAGGTCGGCACGAGCGAGCAGATCCTCTCGGCGCCGGCGGACGACTACGTCGCCCAGTTCGTCGCCGACGTGGACCGCACCCGGGTGCTCACCGCGTCCTCCGTGATGCGCCGGCCCGCCGCCGTGGCATTCCAGGCCGGCGGCCCCCGGCTCGCGCTGCGCACGATGCGCGACGCGCAGGTGGCCGCCGCGTACGTGGTCGACCGGACGCGCGTGCTCAAGGGCATCATCCGGGACGCCGACGCCGTGGACGCCACGCGCGCCGGCAAGGAGACCCTCGACGGCCTGGTCGACGACAGCCTGACGTCGGTGTCCGTGGACACCCCGCTGGCGGACGTGTTCGCCCCGGCCTCGGAGTCGCCGCTGCCCGTGCCGGTGACCGACGACAAGGGCCGCCTGGTCGGCGTCATCCCCCGGGTGACCCTGCTGGAGGCGATGGTGCCGCCCGACACCGGCACCCCGCCCGCCGGCACGCCCGCCGCCGCGGTCGCGGACCCCGGCGCCGGCGACGACCTCGTCCACCCGGCCGCCCTGACGGACCCGCTCGGCACGCCCGCCGACGCCACCACCGCCGCCCCGTCCGCGGGCCGGTCCGACGACACGACGGAGGTGCGCGCGTGACCGCCCCGATCCTGGCCCTGGACACCACCGAGCAGGGCGTCCCCCGCCTGCCGCTCGGCACCTGGGTCGCCGACGCGATCAGCTGGGTGACCAGCACGTTCCGCGGCCTGTTCGCGGCCGTCAAGAGCATCCTCGAGGGGGCGTACGACGGCCTCGACCTGGTGCTCGGCAGCCCGCCGTTCTGGGCGGTCGCCGTGGCGCTCGCCCTGGTCGCGCTCTTCGCCAAGGGGTGGAAGCTCGCCGTGGGCTCGCTCGTCGGCTTCGTCGTCATCGCCGGCGTCGACCAGTGGGGCAACGCGATGGACAGCCTGGCGCTGGTGATCCTCGCCAGCGCCGTCGCCCTCGCGCTCGCCGTGCCGCTCGGCATCTGGGCGGCCCGCGACGACCGGGTGTCCCGGACGATCCGGCCGGTGCTCGACTTCATGCAGACCATGCCGGCGTTCGTCTACCTGATCCCGACGGTCGTCATCTTCCGCGTCGGCGTCGTCCCCGGCATCGTCGCCACCGTCATCTTCGCGATGGCCCCCGGCGTCCGGTTCACCGAGCTGGGCCTGCGCCAGGTCGACCGCGAGGTGGTCGAGGCCGGGCACGCCTTCGGCTCCTCGGAGGGCCGCATCCTGCGCCAGATCCAGCTGCCGCTGGCGATGCCGACCATCATGGCCGGCGTCAACCAGGTGATCATGCTCGCCCTGTCGATGGTGGTCATCTCCGGCATGGTCGGCGCCGCCGGCCTCGGCGGCGACGTGGTGCAGGCCCTGCAGCGCGTCAACGTCTCGCTCGGGTTCGAGGCCGGCCTGTCCGTGGTCGTGCTCGCGATGTTCCTGGACCGCGTCACGTCCGCGCTGGGCACCCGGTCCCGCACCGCCCGCGCGGTCGCGGCGGCCACGACCGCCTGAGCCCCCCGCACCCCCGGGTCCCCCCGGACCCGTCCCCGCACGCCCACCGAACCGGCGCCGGCACGCTGCCGCGCGCCCAGAGGAAGGACACCATGCAGCACCGCCGTACCGCCCTGACCGCCTCCGCGCTCGCCGCGGGCCTCGCCCTGACCGCCTGCGCCTCCGGGGGCGGCTCGTCCGCCGACGGCGACCGCCTGGACAACGGCGACCTGTCCACCGTCTCGATCGGGGTGCACTCCGGCTGGGACGAGGGCATCGCCGTGTCGGCCCTGTTCTCCGAGATGCTGGAGGCCGACGGCTACACCGTCGAGTCCCAGGAGGCCGATGCCGGCGTGGTCTACACCGGCCTGACCGGCGGCGACTTCGACGTGAACTTCGACATGTGGCTGCCCACCACCCACGCCGACTACCTCGAGCAGTACGGCGACGAGATGGAGCAGCTCGGCGTCTGGTACGACGACGCCAAGCTGACCGTCGCGGTGAACGAGGACGCGCCGATCACCTCGCTGGACGAGCTGGCCGAGAACGCCGACGCGTTCGGCAACCGGATCGTCGGCATCGAGTCCGGCGCGGGCCTGACCCGGATCACCCAGGACGAGGCCATCCCGGCCTACGGGCTGGAGGACATGGAGTTCGTCGTCTCGTCGACCCCGGCGATGCTGGCCGAGCTGCAGGGCGCGACGGACGCCGGCGAGAACATCGCCGTCACCCTGTGGCGCCCGCACTGGGCCTACGACGCCTACCCCGTGCGCGACCTGGAGGACCCGGAGGGCGCGATGGGCGAGGCCGAGGAGATCCACACGGTCGGCCGCACCGGCTTCACCGAGGACTACCCGACGCTCACCAAGCTGATCGAGTCGTTCACGCTGACCGACGAGCAGCTGTTCTCCCTGGAGAACCGGATGTTCAACGAGGACGGCGGCAGCGACCCGGCCGCCTCCGCCGCGGCGTGGCTCGAGGAGAACCCCGACTTCGTGACGGACCTCAAGGAGCAGGCTGGCGTCTGACGCCTCCCGCGGACGCACGACGCCCCCGCACCGGGCTCACCGGTGCGGGGGCGTCGTGCGTGCGCAGGGCTGCTCAGCGCAGGACGTCCGCGTGCCGGATGTCCGGCTCGAGGTAGATCACGCGGGCGATCGGCACGGCCGCGCGGACCCGCTGCTCCGCGGCGTCGATGGCCGTGGCCACGTCGGCGGCGCTCGCCGTGGACGTCACCTCGATCTTCGCCGCGACCAGCAGCTCCTCGGGGCCGAGGTGCAGCGTGCGCAGGTGGATGACCGACGGCACGCCGGCGCCGACCAGGGCGCCGCGGATGGCGTCGACGTCCTTGCGGGTGGCCGACTCGCCGAGCAGCAGGCTCTTGGTCTCCATGGCGAGCACCACCGCGATCACGACGAGCAGCACGCCGATGGCGGCCGACCCGATCGCGTCCCAGCGGCCGTCGTGCGTGACCAGCGTCATCGAGACGCCGAACAGCGCGAGCACCAGGCCGACCAGCGCACCGAAGTCCTCCAGCAGCACCACGGGCAGCTCCGGCGCCTTCGCCGTGCGGATGTAGGAGACCCAGCCCTGCTTCCCGCGGACGTGGTTGGCCTCCTTGATCGCGGTGCGGAACGAGAAGCCCTCCATCACGATCGCCGCGAGCAGCACCACGATCGGCACCCACTGCCAGGACTCGATCGGGTGCGGCTCCGCGAACTTGTGCCACGCCTCGTACAGCGCGAACAGCCCGCCGAGGCTGAACAGCACGATCGAGACGATGAACGCGTACATGTACCGCTCGCGCCCGTAGCCGAACGGGTGCTGCTCGTCCGCCTGCCGCCGGGCCCGCTTGCCGCCGAGCAGCAGCAGCACCTGGTTGCCCGAGTCGGCGACCGAGTGCACCGACTCCGCGAGCATCGAGCTCGACTGCGTCAGCAGGAACGCGATGAACTTCGTCACCGCGATGCCCAGGTTCGCGGACAGCGCGGCGATGATCGCCTTGTTCCCGCCTCCGTGTGCCATGCCCGTCCCTCCGCCGTGCCACCGCGCACCGACGTGCGCGAGGGCCGCCGCAGCAGGCCCGAGCGGAGATGCTAGACCGCGCGGGCCTCGTCGGCGAGGAGGACGGGGATGCCGTCGCGCACCGGGTACGCCAGCGGGCGGTCCGGGTCCGTGGACACGAGCTCCGGCTGGCCGCCGGGGCCGACGCCGTCGACCAGGGTGGCGCCGGTGACGGGGCAGCGCAGCAGGTCGCGGACCCAGGGGGCCAGCCCGGTGGTGCCGACGGCGTCGGTCACGCGCCCTCCTCCTGGCGGACGAGCGCGAGCACGTCGTCGCGCACCTTCTCCATGATGTCCTCGTCCGCGGCCTCGACGTTCAGCCGGAGCAGCGGCTCGGTGTTCGAGGCGCGCAGGTTGAACCACCACTGCGGGTGGCCGTCCCAGTGCGACACGGTGAGGCCGTCGAGCTCGTCGACCTGCACCGGGCCGGCGCCCTGCTGCTCGACGTAGGCCGCGACGACGCGGGCGCGGGCCGCGGGGACGTCGGTGACGCGGGAGTTGATCTCGCCGCTCGCGACGTACGGCTGGTACTGCTCGGCGAGCGCCGACAGCGGGTGCGGCTGGCCGCCGAGGGCCGCGAGCACGTGCAGCGCGGCGAGCATGCCGGTGTCCGCGAAGAAGAAGTCGCGGAAGTAGTAGTGCGCGGAGTGCTCGCCGCCGAACACGGCGTCGGACTCGGCCATCTGCGCCTTGATGAACGAGTGGCCGACCCGGGTCCGCACGGCCTTCGCGCCGGCGGCGGTCACCAGGTCCGGCACGACCATCGAGGTGATGAGGTTGTGGATCACCGTCGGGGTGCGGCCCGCGGCCTTCTCCCGCTCGATCTCGCGCAGGCCGACCAGCGCCGTGATCGCGGACGGGCTGACCGGGTCGCCGTTCTCGTCGACGACGAAGCAGCGGTCGGCGTCGCCGTCGAACGCCAGGCCGATGTCGGCGCCGTGCTCGACGACGGCCTTCTGCAGGTCGCGGAGGTTCTCCGGCTCCAGCGGGTTCGCCTCGTGGTTCGGGAACGTGCCGTCCAGCTCGAAGTACAGCGGCACGACCTCCAGCGGCAGCTCCGGCAGCCCGGCACCGGTGCCCAGCACGGCGGGGGCCGTGAAGCCGCCCATGCCGTTGCCGGCGTCGACGACGACCTTCAGGGGCCGGATCCCGGACAGGTCGACCAGGCCGCGCAGGAAGGCGGCGTAGTCGGCGAGCAGGTCCTGGTCGGTCACCTCGCCGACCGGGTCGCCGGCCGCCGGGGCCGGCACGCCGGACGCGAGGTAGCGGGCGGCGAGGTCGCGCACGTCGGACAGGCCGCTGTCCTGGCCGACCGGGCGGGCGCCCGCGCGGCAGAGCTTGATGCCGTTGTACTCGGCCGGGTTGTGGCTGGCGGTGAACATCGCGCCGGGGACCTGCATGCTGCCGGACGCGAAGTACAGGCCGTCGGTGGAGCACAGGCCGATCCGCACCACGTCGACGCCGCGCGCGGCCAGGCCGTCGGCGAAGGCGCCGACCAGCTC
>JAPSIJ010000178.1 GCA_031178805.1 Cellulomonas sp.
CCAGCGCGATCAACGGCTGGCGGGCGACGATCGGCGGCGCGACGATCACGCAGGCGTGGAACGGCACGGCCTCCGGCAGCACCATCACCGCCTCGGCGTGGAACGGGAAGCTCGCCGCCGGGGCGTCGACCACCGCCGGGTTCCTCGGCAGCGGCAGCCCGGGCAACCTGACCGCGAGCTGCACGGCGTCCTGACGGTCGCACGCTGACGAGGGCCGCACGTCCCCGGGGGGCGTGCGGCCCTCGTCGTGCCGGAGGGAAGGCGGACCCGGACGCGGCATCAGCCGAGCGGCGACCCCACCACGAGGTCGACGAGCTCCGCCCGCTCGCGCGCCAGCCGCGCCATGAGCACGTCGCGGTCGGCGAGGTCGACGTCCGCCGGGTAGCCGACCTCGCGGCGCACGCCCGCCAGGTACTGCGTGCGGCGTCCGGGGTCCTGGATCCCCGACTGGACGTAGTGCGCCGTCGTCAGCGCCACACACCGGTCCCACGCCCGCCGCAGCACGGCGGACCCGAAGTAGGCGGCGAGCTCGGCGCCGAGCACCTCCGACTCGACCCGCCACCGGACCCACGCGGCGTCGAGCCCGGCCTGGTCCTGGGACGCCGCGCCGACCTCGGCCAGCTCCGTCGCGACCTGCATCTCCCCTACGACGCGTGCCGTCCGCGCGGCGAGGTCGCGCCGGATCTCGAGCTGCGCCTGGTGGTCCTGCCACTGCTGGGTCACGTGCGGGACCAGCAGTCCCGAGACGGCGGCGGTGACGAGCAGCAGGGTCATCGGGTGCTTGAGGAGGTCGCCGACGGTCCGGAGCGCCGACCGGGGGCGTCCGTCGCCGTCGCCCGGGGTCGGGCCGGACGGCGGGGCCTCGCGGCGGTACCTCATGGCGTCTCGCCTCTCGTGCACGGGCCCAGCACGAGGCCCGGGCCGACGCGTAACAGGAGGAGACGCGCGTAGCGGCGGTGATACCGGAGGGTCCGGGGCGGCGTCGTCCTGCCCGCCCGCGAGCGCGCGCGCACCGGCGTCACCGCCCGAAGTCGACCCACCGCCCCTCGGAGACGACCTCGACGAGCAGCGCGTCGGCCTCCCGCACCCACGGCACCCGGCGCCCGGCGCCGATCGTCGGCAGGGCCGTGAGCTCGAGGACGCCGAGCGACGCCCACCCGAGGCCGGTGCTGACCCGGGTCCGGGCGCGATCTCGTCGGGTCGAGGCGCCCGGGCGCACGGTCAGGGTCCCGCGTCAGGGTCGGGCGCTCCAGGTCCGGGGTCCGGTCAGGGCGCTGCCCGAGGTGGTCGCGGCGCCGGCGGAGCAGGCTGGGCGACGTGACGAGCCGAGCGAGGGACAGGCACTCCCTGCACCTGCGCCATGCGTACGACGACCTGGTCAGGAACAGGGGCGTCCACGCCGCGCTGCTCGCGGTCCTGGTCCTGAGCGCGTTCCTCATGGCGACGGGCTCGATGGTGGTCGAGCGGCTCGCGGACTCGGTCGGCGCGCTCGCCGAGCAGGCGCAGCCGCCGCACTTCCTGCAGATGCACAAGGGCGGGTACGACCGGCCGGCGCTCGAGGCGTTCGCCGCCCGGCACGACGAGATCGCCGCGTGGCTCGTCACCGAGATGGTCGGCTACGAGAGCAGCGCCCTGAGCTGGCACCGCCCGGGCACGGGCGAGTCGGGCTCGCTGGCGTCGGGCCGGTTCGACAACCTCTTCGTGACGCAGAACGACGAGTTCGACCACCTCGTCGACGAGGACGGGGACGTCCCGCGGCCGGCGCCCGGCGAGGTGTACGTCCCGGTCAAGTACGCGCAGGCCTTCGGCCTGCGGGCCGGCGACGCGCTGACGGTCTCGACCGACCGGGGACCGTTCGAGCTGGACGTCCAGGGGGTGGTGAAGGACGCCCAGATGGCGGCGTCGGCGAGCAGCGCGACGCGCGTGCTGGTCTCCGACGAGGACCTCGAGCACCTCCGGCAGGCCGGTGGTCTGCCGGAGGTCATCGTCGAGTACCGGCTCGCGGACGCCGCGCTGGCGGACGGCTTCCAGGCAGCGTACGAGGCCGACGAGGCGCTGCCGAGGAACGGCCCGGCGGTCACGGGGCAGCAGATCCAGATCATCAGCACGTTCAGCGACGGCCTGTCGGCCATGGCGCTGATCCTGGTCAGCGTCCTGCTCGTCGTGGTCGCGCTGGTCAGCCTGCGGTTCGTCATCCGGCAGACGCTCGAGGACCGGGTTCACGAGATCGGCGTCATGAAGGCGATCGGCATCCCGGACCGTGCGATCTCCGGCATGTACCTGCCCACGTACGTCGTGATGACGCTGGTCGCCTGCGTCGTCGGCGGCCTCCTCGCGGTCGTCGCGACGGACGTCCTGACGCAGGACCTCCGGGCGAGCTACGCCACGCCCGAGATCGGGCCGTGGACGGTCCTCGTCCCGCTGATCGCGCTGGCGGTGGTCTTCCTGGTCGTGGTCGCGATCTGCCGCGACGTGCTGCGCGGGGTGCGGAAGATCCCGGTGGTGAACGCCCTCGTGCACGGCAGCACCTCGGACGAGCGGCAGACCGCCCGGCGCGCCAGGCGCCGGGCGCGCCGGGTGCGGCGGACCGGTCTGGCGTCGTCGGCGGGCACGGGCGTCAACCGGCGCCTCGCCCTCCTCGACCTGCGGGCCGAGGGCAGGCAGTGGGCCCTCCTGCCCGTCGTGTTCCTCCTGACGGCGGTGCTGATCACGGTGCCGGCCAACCTGCTCAGCACGTTCGAGAGCCCGCAGCTGGTCACCTCCATGGGCGCGCCCGAACGCGACCTGCGTGTGGACCTGCAGCTGCAGGACGACGTCGACGGCGTGCGCCAGGAGCTGGCCGCCGCCCTCGAGGGCGACCGCCGGCTCACCGGCCTGCGGGCCTACGCGAACGTGCAGTACCGCACCGAGGGCGCCGAGGGTCCGGTGCACCTGCCCGTCGAGGTCGGTGACTACTCCGGCGAGACCGTCCGGTTCACGGCAGGCGGCGCGCCGGCAGC
This sequence comes from Cellulomonas sp., assembly GCA_031178805.1. Taxonomy (GTDB): domain Bacteria; phylum Actinomycetota; class Actinomycetes; order Actinomycetales; family Cellulomonadaceae; genus Cellulomonas. The sequence continues at coordinate 3,000 of JAPSIJ010000178.1, forward strand.
CGGGCAGATCGCGCTGTCGGCGCTCAACGCCTCCGAGCTCCGGCTGGGTGTCGGCGACACCATGACCGTCGAGCGCGGCGGCGAGTCCACCGAGGTCGAGGTCAGCGGCGTCTACCAGGACCTCACGGCGGGCGGGAAGACCGCCAAGATGCAGGGCGAGGTCACGCAGGGCGCGTCCGCGTACCTCTTCTACGCGGACGTGGCCGACGGCGAGGACCCGGTGGCCGTCGCGGACGCGCTCCAGGAGCAGTTCCCCACCACCGCCGTCTTCCCGATGGCGGAGTACCTGCAGCAGACCTTCGCCGGCACGACCGACGCGTTCCGGGGCGCGGCCCGGCTGGCGCTGGTCCTCGGGGTCGCGGTGGCCCTGCTCGTGACGAGCCTCTTCCTCCGTCTGCGCGTCGCGCGGGACCGGTCCACGACGGGCGTCCTCTCTGCGATCGGGTTCTCGGCGAGGGAGATCGTCGCGCAGGTGCGGACCAAGACGCTGGTGACCGTGACCGCCGGCACGCTGCTCGGGCTCGTGCTCGCGGCGACGGGCGGGGAGGTGCTGGCGAGCGGGCTGCTCGGGGCGCTCCAGATGGGTGTCGCCGACCTGGCGTTCCTGCCGGACCCGTGGCTCGTGTACGTGCTGCACCCGCTCCTGCTCGTCGGAGCGGGCTGCCTCGGCGTCGTCCTGGCCACCGCCGGCCTCCGGAGCGCCGACAAGAGCCAGTGGCTCCGAGGATGAGGGGACGACCCATGGACCAGCTCGTGGTGCTCGAGTCGAGGGCGCTCACCAAGACGTACGTCTCCACCGCCCCCCCGACCGAGGTGCTCCGCGGCATCGACCTGTCCGTGCGGGCGGGCGAGCTCCTCGTCATCATGGGCGCGTCGGGCTCGGGCAAGTCGACGCTGCTGTACAGCCTCTCCGGCATGGACCGGCCGACGGGCGGCCAGGTGCTGCTCGACGGGCGCGAGCTGACGTCCCTGAGCGACGCCGAGATGGCCCGCGTCCGCCTCACGCGGATGGGCTTCGTCTTCCAGCAGCCGCACTTCCTGCGCAACCTCGACGTGCGGGACAACATCCTGCTGCCCGCGCTCAAGGCCGCGTCCCGGCAGGGCAGGCACGCCGCGATCGCCCGCGCGGACGCGCTCATGGAACGGTTCGGCATCGCGCACGTCCAGGACCACGGCGTCACCCAGGTCTCCGGGGGCCAGCTGCAGCGGGCCTCCCTCTGCCGGGCGCTGGCGGGCGAGCCGTCCGTCGTGTTCGCGGACGAGCCGACCGGCGCGCTCAACAGCAGCATGTCGGCCGACGTCATGGACGCGCTCACGGACGTGCACCGGAGCGGCACCACGATCGTCATGGTCACCCACGACCCGGCCGTCGCCGCCCGCGGCGACCGCGTCGTCTACCTCCGCGACGGCGTGCTCGTGGACGCGCACACGCCAGGGCCGTGGCAGGAGGCGGAGGCGCAGCAGCGGGAGGACGACCTGCTGGCGTGGCTCAGGGAGCTGGGCTTCTGAGGTCCCGACGACGGGGGTGCCGAGATGCTGGCCACGCTGGTCCTCGCGGTCTCGGCACTAGCCCTGGTACAGCCACACGACGTTCGCATCGGGGTCACGCACGGCCGACGACCGTGGCATGCCCTCCGAGTCGTGCGGACCGAGCACCTCGGTCGCGCCGGCGGAAAGGGCGCGGCCGTGGGCGGTGTCGAGGTCGTCCACCAGCACCCCGATCGTCGCCGGTCCGGCAGCGCCCGGGTGGTCGGCCGTCTGCAGGTGGACGAGGAAGAAGTCGCTCTCGCCGTACCGGCCGAACACGAAGCCGGAGAAGTCCTCGTCGGCGGTGCGCTGCGTGACCTCGTAGTCGAACCCGAACGCGTCGATGTAGAAGGCCGCCGCAGCATCGAGATCCGCGACCAGCAGCTTGATCTGCACCGGGCGGGCCGCGCTCGGGGGCGTCGAGGTCGGCACCCCCTCCTCCGCGAGCCTCTCGGCGTCTCCGAGGCTCGCCGCGATGCGGTCGCGCTCGCGCTCCAGGCGGCTGCGGTGGGCGGCCAGCACGCCGTCGGCGTGCGCGGGGTCGTCCAGCACCGTGCGCGTGTCCTCCACCGACAGGTCCGTCCAGCGCAGCGAGCGGATCTGGCGCGCCCGCTCCAGCTGGTCCGGACGGTAGTACCGGTAGCCCGTCGTCGCGTCGACGCGCGCCGGCGCCAGCAGGCCGACCTCGGCGTAGTGGCGGAGCGTGTGCACGGACAGGCCGCAGAGGCGTCCGAACCTGCCGATAGAGATCTCGTCGATGTCCACAGCACGACTGTGGACCCTCGGGTCGCCCGAGGGTCAACCTCGGCGCCAGGGGTTCGGTCGGCGGTTCGCAGGAGGGCGTCCGGCGTGCTTCCGCCGCATCCACGACGCTGCACCGGGCCTCCGGAGAAGGATGGTCAGCACGAGCAGCGTCATCCTCGGCGAGGGCCCGGGGCTGTAGTCACCGCTCGTGACGTGGTCCGGCGACTCGACCGGCCAGGACGCCAGCCATCGTCCAGCTGAGCGACCTGACGGCGATCAGCGTTCGCCAGACGCTGAGCGAACGCCCGCCGGACTCGGCCGAGCTCCG
>JAPSIJ010000179.1 GCA_031178805.1 Cellulomonas sp.
CCACGTCGCCACCCGCGCGAACTCGACGGGGAGGACGTCGAGCACGCCGGCGCGGTCGAGGACGACGACGGCGATCGCCGCGTACAGCAGCACCGAGACGGCGCTGCCGACCCGCAGGTGCGGCGGCAGCACGTCGTGCGCGCCGCCCCACGCGAACCGGCCGAGCGGCGCGCCCGCCGCCAGCCGCACCTGCAGCACCGCGAGCGCCGCCAGCACCACCGCCACGAGCACCGCCGCCGTCTGCACCATGCCCCTCAGCCTGGTGTATCTGTCAGATAGAGTCAACGGCGTGCCCCGCCCCGCTGCGCAGACCGAGCTCGCCGTGCTCGGCGCGCTCTCGCTCGCCCCGATGTCCGGCTACCGGCTCCGGCAGGAGATCCTCGCGACCCTCGGCCACTTCTGGACCGAGAGCTTCGGCCAGATCTACCCGACGCTCGGCCGGCTCACCGAGGAGGGCCTGGTCGGGCGGGACGACGCCGGCCGCTACGCGATCACCGCGGCGGGGCTCGCCCGGCTGCGGGCGCTGCTGCTCACCGAGCCGGAGCACGCGCCGCCGCGCGACGGCGTCCTGCTCCGGCTGTTCTTCGGGCGGCAGATCGGCCGCCAGGCGTGCCTGGACCTGATCGCGGCGACCGAGCGGGAGGTGACCCTGCGGCTGGCCGCCCTGGCGGGCATCCGCGGCACGCTCGACCCGGACGACCCCGACGAGCGGTACGCGCTGCTCACCCTGTCGGCCGGCGAGCACCGGGGCCGCGCCACCCTGGCCTGGATCGCGGAGACCCGGGCGCTGCTGGAGGCCTGGGACTGACGGCGCGTCAGGCGGGGACGACGCAGAGCTCGTTGCCCTCCGGGTCGGCGAGCACCACCCAGTCGCCGTGCCGCGCGAGCTCGCGGGCGCCGCGGGCCACCAGCGTCGCGACCTCGGCCTCCACGTCGGCCGCCGCGAGGTCGAGGTGCAGGCGGTTCTTCCCGGCCCGGGGCTCCGGCACGGCGGTGAACCACAGCCGCGGCCCGGAGCCCGACACGGGCTCCACCAGCACCGACGGGTCGTCCTCCGGGTCGGCCACGCCGATCGCCCGCAGCCGCGCGAGCTCGGCGTCGTCGTAGGGCGCGACGCGGTACCCGTCCAGCGTCTCCGCCCACCAGCGGGCGAGCGGCGCGGGGCGGCGGCAGTCGACGACGACGTCCCGCAGCACGGCCACGCCCCCGAGCGTACGACCGGCGCGGGAATCGGCGGGACATTCCGCTCAGCACAGGGCCCCGACCGGCCGATATGTGCCTACGAGGTGGTGAGGACGATGGTCCAGGGGCACGACACCGGGCACGGCACCGCGCGGGGCGCGCGGCGGCTGGCCCGCTGGTGGGGCACGGACGCGGGTGCGGCCCGCGACGTCCCCCGGGCGCGCCCGGCCGCGGCCGCCGCCGACACGTGGTTCGACGACTGGCTCACCGCCACGCCGTCCGAGGTCGCCGGCACCCGCCGGGCGCTCGCCCGCACCGAGGCGGCCGGCTGGACGGTCCGCTCGGGCCTGCACCGGCCCGGCAGCGCCCACGCCGGCCTCGAGCACGTCGCCGTCGGCCCGGGCGGCGTCGTGGTCGTCGAGACGCTGCTCTGGGACGGCGAGGTGTCCGTCGAGGGCGGCACGCTGCGCCACCGCGGCTACGGCCGCACCCCGGACGTGGCGGAGGTCGCCGGCGCCGCCGGCGCGATCGCCGCGCTGGTCGCGCCGAGCCACCGGCGCACCGTCCAGGCCGTGCTGTGCCTCGCCGGTCGCGACCTCGAGCCGGTCCCCGTCTGCGGCGGCGCGGTCGTCGTGGGCGAGAACCAGCTCGCGGACCACCTGCTGGCCCTGCCGGCGCAGGTCGCCGCGGAGGACCTGCCGCTGCTCGTCGACTACCTGACCGCCGAGCTGTCCGGCGCCGCGAGCCCCGAGCTGCTGACCGTGGACGACGTCTTCCGGCCGGCGAGCGTCTGGGCCGCACCCGAGGCGCTGCCGGCGCGCACGGCCGAGGCCGGCGGCGCCGCGCCCGAGCCGGTCGGCGACGCCTCCGGCTACCGTCCGCCGCTGAACGTGCTGCCGGACGGGCACCCGGACCAGTCCCCCGAGCGCCCCGTCGCGGGCCCGCTCGCCGGGTCCTCGCGCGGCGCCGTCGGCGACCGGGCACTGCGCCTCGGCATGCTGGTGCTCGGGCTGCTGACCGCCGGCAACGTGCTGCTCGCCTGGCTCGACGCGGCCCGCTGACGCCGGACGCGCGTCCGGCCTGTCACGACGCGACGCGCGTCCCCCGGACGGTCGCCGCCAGCTCGGTCCACCACGACTCCCGGTCCGGCCGGCCGTCGTAGTCGCGGCGCCGGTTCGCGCCCGAGGCGCTCGGCAGCACGAACACCGGCCGGTCGGCGATCGTCCAGGGCGCCCACCCGAGCGGCGCGGGTCGCAGTCCCGCGCCCCGTGCGTACGCCGCGGCCGTCCCCTTGCCGTGCAGCGCCACCACGCCGGGCGCGTGCGCCGCGACCCGGTTGGCGACCGAGCGGGCGGCGGCGGTCGGGCCGTCCGCGTCGGGCACGAGGTCCAGCAGACCGATGCCGAGCCCGAGCAGCCGCTCCTCGTCCGCCGCGGCCAGCGGCTCCGGCACGAGCCCCGACACGTGCAGCAGCCGCCAGAAGTCGTCGCCGGGGCCCGCGTGGTGGTGCCCGCGGTCTCCCGCGCACGCCCCGCCGCTCGTGCTGACGAGCACGACGTCGAGCCCGGGCGCGAGCAGGTCCGGCAGCAGCACGGCGACGGCTCCTCCCCGGTCCGGGCGGTCGGCGCGGGCCCGGACCGGCCCCCACGCTAGGCAGCGGGTGCGCCGGCCGCTCGGCAGGGCGGCGCGGCGCAGGTCGCCCTGTGACGTCGCTCACTCCGGGCCCGCGCCGGGATGAGCGCCGGGGCCGGCGCCGTTCGCACCGACGTGAGCCTCCTGATGTCCCCCCTGACCCTGCGCGGCACCACGTTCCGGAACCGCGCCTGGCTGGCGCCGATGTGCCAGTACTCCGCCGGCACCGACGGCGTGCCCACCGACTGGCACCTGGCCCACCTCGGCGCCCGCGCCGTCGGCGGCTTCGGGCTCGTGCTGACGGAGGCGACCGCCGTGGTCCCCGAGGGGCGCATCACCCCGCAGGACGTCGGCATCTGGGACGACGCCCAGGTGGCGGCCTGGCGCCGGATCACCGACTTCGTCCGCAGCCGCGGCGCGCACGTCGGCGTCCAGCTCGCGCACGCGGGCCGCAAGGCCTCGACGTACCGCGGGTTCGGCGAGGGCTCCGGCACCGTCCCCGCCGAGGACGGCGGCTGGGCGACGGTCGGCCCCTCGGACCTCGCGTTCGCCGGGTACGCCGCGCCGCAGGAGATGACCCCCGAGCAGGTCGCCGCCGTGCCCGGGCAGTTCGCCGCGGCCACCCGCCGCGCGCTGGACGCGGGCTTCGACCTCGTCGAGGTGCACGCCGCGCACGGGTACCTGCTGCACCAGTTCCTGTCCCCCCTGTCGAACCTGCGCGCCGACGACTGGGGCGGCACGCTCGCCGGCCGCGCCCGGCTGCTGCTCGACACCGTCGACGCCGTGCGCGCCGTGCTCGGGGAGGACCGGCCGCTGCTGGTCCGCGTCTCGGCCACGGACTGGACCGACGGCGGGCTCACCGTCGAGGACGTCGCGCAGGTCTCCGTCTGGCTGCGCGAGCACGGCGTCGACCTGGTGGACGTCTCCACCGGCGGCAACGTGCACGCCACCATCCCCGTCGGCCCCGGCTACCAGGTCCCGGCGGCGCGGGCGATCCGGGAGACGGCGCGCGTCGCGACGTCGGCCGTCGGCCTGATCACCACCGCCGAGCAGGCCGAGCAGGTGCTCGCCGAGGGCGCGGCGGACGCCGTCATGCTCGGCCGGCCGGCGCTGTTCGACCCCCACTGGCCGCTGCGCGCCGCGCACGCGCTGGACGACAAGACGCCCGTCCTCGCGCACGCCGGGGACCCCGCCGCGACCGTGCTGCCGGACCAGCCCACGGGGTGGCCGGTGCAGTACGCCCGCGGCTCCTGGGCCTGACCCCGCCGGTCAGCGGGGCCGCGTCAGGTACACGGTCGCGGCGAGCACCAGCAGCGCCGTCGCGACCGTGCCGGTGAGCACCGCGGTCACCGCGCGGCCGCGGCCGTGCCCGCCGCGCGCCCCCGCGCGCATCGCCCACAGCCCGAATCCGACGGCCACCGGGCCGAGCACCCACACGCCCAGCGAGATCAGCCCCAGGTAGCCGGCGAGGACGGACTGCCACGACCGGCCGACCGGCAGGAGCCAGTGCAGCGGGTCCCGCGGGTCGGCGCCCCGTCGCGGGGGCTCGGGGAGCCATGCGGTGGCGTAGGCGGGCGCGTGCCCGGCTGCCGACGGCCGGGCCCGCGACGCCGTCCGGACGGGGCGGTCCTGCGCCGCGGGCGCCGGCGAGGGAGCCGGCGCGACGTGCTCGGTCCACGCGGCGCCGTCGAACCAGCGCACCACCCCGGCCGTCACGCCGTCGGGGTACCACCCGGGCGCGGGCAAGGGCAGCGACTCCGTCATGCGGGAGTCCTCGGTACCCGCGACGCCCGGGATGACCCGACCGGGCGACGGTCCCCCGATCGGCCCAGCGGGACCCGCGCCGCGTCGTAACCCGCCGGACACCTCCGGCGCGTACGGTCCGTCCACCGGTCGCGCCGCAGCGGCCGGTGCCCGCTGACGCGACCGACCGGAGGGGGACCGCCGCGTGTTCGAGCACGTCGACCCGTTCATCGGCACGGAGGCCACCGCGCTGCCGCCGCAGTCCGGCCTGGCCGCGACGTGGTGGTGGCCGAAGCCGCAGGTCGGCAACACGCACCCGGGCGCGACGTACCCGCTCGGCATGGTCAGCGCGTGCGCGTACTCCGGCGCCTACCCGACCGGGTACGGGCGGTACGACCTGTCCACCGAGGGGCTGCCGCCGGAGCTGCACAGCACGCAGCGGGCGTCGGGGTTCACGCACTTCCAGCAGTCCGGGACGGGCGCGATCCGGAAGTACTACAACTACGTCCGCGTGACGCCGATGCTGCAGCCGCTGGACGACCTCGGGCAGCTGTGGGAGATCACCGACGAGCGCGCCGAGCCCGGCTACTACGCCGCGACGCTGGACTCGGGCATCCGCTGCGAGGTGACGGTGGGGCCGAAGTCGGCCGTGCACCGGTACACGTTCCCGGCCCACCGGGACGCGCGGCTGGTGATCGACCTCAGCCTCGGCGGCCTGGACATCCCGTACGGGCGCACGGTCCCGCTGCGGGCGCACCTCGAGTCGGTGGCGCCGGGCGTCGCGCAGGGCGAGATCACCGTGGAGGGCGCACCGCTGGCCGTGCACGTCGAGTGCGACTCCCCGCAGTGGCGGCAGCTGCTCTGGTACGACCGGCGGCTGATGCCCGGCGGCACCCGGCTCGACTTCGACCGGATCCGGCCGACGACGCTGCGGCCGTTCGGGCTGATGTGGGCCGGGCCGACCGAGCCCGGGCAGGTGGTCGAGCTGCGGTTCGGCTTCTCGCTGCGCGGGGTCGAGCAGGCGCGGGCCAACCT
>JAPSIJ010000180.1 GCA_031178805.1 Cellulomonas sp.
GTCGCGGGCGCGGTCGCCGAGCACGACCTGCGGGTGGCGGGCGTCGTGGTGACGCACGGGCACGCCGACCACCTGTGGGACGCGGGGGCCGTCGCGGCGGCGGCGGGCGTCCCGGTGCGGCTGCACGCCCGGGACGCCGACCGGCTGGCCGACCCGGTGGGCGCGCTCGCCGGGACCGGCGCCGCGGGGCGCGCCGTGGCGGACGCGGTGCTCGCCGCCGTCCGGGCGGCAGGGCTGCCGACGGAGCCCGCGCCGGTGCCGGCGGTGCTGCCGTTCGGCGCGGGGGACGGGCCGCGCACGCCCGACGTCGAGCTGCTCCTGGGCGGCGTGCGCCTGGTGGCCCGGCACGCCCCGGGGCACACGCCGGGGGCGACGCTCTACCTGCTGGACGCGGGCGACGAGCAGGTCGCGTTCACCGGGGACGTGCTGTTCGCCGGGTCGGTCGGCCGCACGGACCTGCCGGGCGGCGACCCGGCGGCGATGGCCGCGACGCTGCGCGAGGTGGTCGTGGCGCTGCCGCCGGCGACCCGGGTGCTGCCGGGCCACGGGCCGGTCAGCCGGGTGGACGTGGAGCTGGCCACCAACCCGTACCTGGCAGGATGACGCGCATGGCACGTCCGACTCCTCTGTCCGGTTTCCCCGAGTGGCTCCCCGACGGCCGCGTGGTCGAGCAGCACGTCCTCGACACCCTGCGGCGCACCTTCGAGCTGCACGGGTTCGCGGGCATCGAGACCCGCGCCGTGGAGCCGCTGGACCAGCTGCTGCGCAAGGGGGAGACCTCGAAGGAGGTCTACGTCCTGCGCCGGCTGCAGGAGGACGCCGAGGGCGGCGGCGCGCAGACCGACCGCGCCGGCCAGCTCGGCCTGCACTTCGACCTGACCGTGCCGTTCGCCCGCTACGTGCTGGAGAACGCCGGCCACCTCGCGTTCCCGTTCCAGCGCTACCAGATCCAGAAGGTGTGGCGCGGCGAGCGGCCCCAGGACGGCCGGTTCCGCGAGTTCGTCCAGGCGGACATCGACGTGGTGGGCTCCGGCGACCTGCCGTACCACTACGAGGTCGACCTGCCGCTGGTGATGGCCGAGGCGCTGGGCGCGCTGCGGGACATCGGCGTGCCGCCCGTGCGGATCCTGGTGAACAACCGCCGGGTCGCCGAGGGCTTCTACCGCGGGCTCGGCCTGACGGACGTCGACGGCGTGCTGCGCAGCATCGACAAGCTCGACAAGATCGGCGCGGACGCGGTCGCCGACCTGCTGGTCGCGGAGACCGGCGCGACGTCCGAGCAGGCGCGCGCGTGCCTCGCGCTGGCGAGCATCTCGGGCGGCGACGCCGGCGTGGTCGACCGCGTGCGGGCGCTGGCCGCCGAGCACGGCGTCGAGTCCGAGCTGATGGAGCAGGGCCTCGCGGAGCTGCGCCAGCTCGTGGAGGCGGCCGCCGTGCGCGCCCCGGGCGTGGTCGTGGCCGACCTGAAGATCGCCCGCGGCCTGGACTACTACACGGGCTCGGTCTACGAGACGGTGCTCGTCGGGCACGAGCAGCTCGGGTCCATCTGCTCCGGCGGGCGGTACGACACGCTCGCCTCGGACGGCAACCAGACCTACCCCGGCGTGGGGCTGTCGATCGGCGTGTCCCGGCTGGTGTCCCGCCTGCTGTCCGGCGGGCTGGTGCGTGCCACCCGCGGCGTCCCCGCGGCGGTCCTGGTGGCGGTCACCGCCGAGGAGACCCGCCCCGCCTCCGACGCCGTCGCCGCCGCCCTGCGCGGGCGCGGGATCCCCGTGGAGGTCGCGCCGTCGGCCGCGAAGTTCGGCAAGCAGATCCGGCACGCCGACCGCCGGGGCATCCCGTACGTCTGGTTCCCCGCCACCGAGGACGGCGCCGCCGACCAGGTGAAGGACATCCGCTCGGGGGAGCAGGTCGACGCCGACGCCGCCGCGTGGGCGCCGCCGGCCGCGGACCTGTGGCCCCGGGTGGTGCCCGCCGGCGACTGAGCCGCCGGGCGGCCGCCCGGGTCCCCGGGGCTTGCGCCGGACTCGAACACGTGTTCGAATCGAGCCATGCGGTGGGACGGGCAGAAGATCGCGGCGGCGGGGGACGGCACCCTGCCCGGCCTGGCGTTGGCCGGGCTGCAGCGCTCGGTGCGGACGCCGGAGTTCGCGGGGGTCACGTTCCACGAGGTGCACGCCCGCTCGGCGCTGAACAAGGTGCCCGAGGCGTCGGCGATGCCGTTCCGGTGGACCGTGAACCCGATGCGCGGGTGCCTGCACGCCTGCACCTACTGCTTCGCGCGGCCGACGCACGAGTACCTGGGGCTGGGGCCGGACGAGGACTTCCAGACCCAGATCGTGGTGAAGACCAACGTCGCCGAGGTGCTCGCCGCGGAGCTGCGCCGGCCGTCGTGGCGGCACGAGCACGTGGCGCTCGGGACGAACACCGACCCGTACCAGCGGGCCGAGGGCCGGTACGCCCTGATGCCGGGCATCATCGGCGCGCTGGCCGACTCGGGCACTCCGCTGTCCCTGCTCACCAAGGGCACGCTGCTGCGCCGGGACCTGCCGCTGCTCACCGAGGCGGCGGCGGAGGTCGGGGTCAGCGTCGCGGTGTCCCTGGCCATCGGCGACGAGGCGCTGCAGCAGGCGATGGAGCCCGGGACGCCGACGCCGCGGGCGCGGCTCGCGCTGATCCGCGCGGTGCGCGAGGCGGGGCTGGAGTGCGGGGTCCTGGTGGCGCCCGTGCTGCCGTGGCTGACCGACTCGACGGCGCACCTGGACGGGCTGTTCCGGGACCTCGCCGAGGCCGGGGCGTCCTGGGTGACGACGATCCCGCTGCACCTGCGCGGCCCGGTGCGCCCGCTGATGCTGCAGTGGCTGGCCGAGCACCGGCCCGAGCTGGTGCCGAACTACCGGCGGCTGTACGCCCGCGGCGCGTACGTCCCCGAGGAGTACCGCCGCTGGCTGCAGGAGCGGGTGCGGCCGCTGCGGCGCCGGCACGGCCTGACGTCGCCGGGAGCCGCGCCGGACCCCGGCCTGCGCCCGGCCGGCGGTACGGCGGGCCCCGCCGGCGGCGCGACCGGTGCGGCCGCGGGCACCGGCCCGACGCCGCCGTCGCCGTGGCGGCGGGTCCGGTCGGCCCTGCCCGCGCCGCTGCCGGAGGCCGCGCTGCCGGGTGTGGTGCAGCCCGCGCTGTTCTGACGCGGCAGTAGACTCGGCGGGCTGCACCGACGGCAGCGACCCACCACCTGAGAGGACTCCTCGTGCTGCGCACCCACACCGCCGGCTCGCTGCGGGCCGAGCACATCGGCACCACCGTCACCCTGACCGGGTGGGTGGACCGCCGGCGCGATCACGGTGGGGTGGCGTTCGTCGACCTGCGGGACGCCTCGGGCATCGCCCAGGTCGTCATCCGCGACGAGGCCGTCGCGCACGGCCTGCGCGCCGAGTACGTGCTGCGGGTGACCGGCGAGGTCGGCCGCCGCCCGGCGGGCAACGAGAACCCGGGCCTGGCCACCGGCGAGGTCGAGGTCGTCGCCCAGCAGGTCGAGGTGCTCAACGAGTCCGCGCCGCTGCCGTTCCAGGTGTCGTCGTCCCTGGACGAGACCGTCGGCGAGGAGGCGCGGCTGCGCTACCGCTACCTGGACCTGCGCCGGCCGGCGCCCGCGCACGCGCTGCGGCTGCGGTCGAAGGCCAGCCAGGCCGCGCGCCGGGTGCTGGACGCCCAGGACTTCGTCGAGGTCGAGACCCCGACGCTGACCCGCTCCACCCCCGAGGGTGCGCGCGACTTCGTCGTGCCGGCCCGCCTCGCGCCGGGCTCCTGGTACGCGCTGCCGCAGTCCCCGCAGCTGTTCAAGCAGCTGCTGATGGTCGGCGGCCTGGAGCGCTACTACCAGCTCGCCCGCTGCTACCGCGACGAGGACTTCCGCGCGGACCGGCAGCCGGAGTTCACCCAGCTCGACGTCGAGATGTCGTTCGTCGACCAGGAGGACGTGATCGCGCTCGGCGAGCAGATCCTCGTCGCGCTCTGGGACCTCATCGGCTACACCGTGCCGACCCCGGTGCCCCGCATGACCTACGCCGAGGCGATGGCCCGGTACGGCACCGACAAGCCGGACCTGCGGTTCGGCCTGGAGCTGGTCGAGCTCACCGGGTTCTTCGCGGACACCCCCTTCCGGGTGTTCCAGTCGCCGTACGTCGGCGCCGTCGTGCAGCCGGGGGGCGCGGCCACGCCCCGCCGCGGGTTCGACGCCTGGCAGGAGTGGGCCAAGCAGCGCGGGGCGAAGGGCCTGGCGTACGTCACCGTGGCCGAGGACGGCACGCTCGGCGGCCCCGTGGCCAAGAACATCTCCGAGGCGGAGCGGGCGGGCCTGGTCGAGGCCGTCGGCGCCCGGCCGGGCGACGCGGTGTTCTTCGCCGCGGGCAAGCCGGCCGAGGCCCGGGCGCTGCTCGGCGCCGCGCGCCTGGAGATCGGCCGCCGCGGCGGGCTGATCGACGAGTCGCAGTGGGCGTTCGTGTGGGTCGTCGACGCCCCGCTGTTCAAGCCCACGGGCGAGGACGACGACGTGGCCGTGGGCGAGGGCGCCTGGACCGCCGTGCACCACGCGTTCACGTCGCCGACGCCGGAGTGGATCGACCGGTTCGAGGAGGACCCGGGCGAGGCGCTCGCGTACGCCTACGACATCGTGTGCAACGGCAACGAGATCGGCGGCGGCTCCATCCGTATCCACCGCCGGGACGTCCAGGAGCGCGTGTTCGCCGTCATGGGCATCGGCGAGGAGGAGGCCCGCGAGAAGTTCGGCTGGCTGCTCGACGCCTTCCAGTTCGGCGCGCCGCCGCACGGCGGGATCGCGTTCGGCTGGGACCGCGTGGTGGCCCTGCTGACGGGCTCGGAGTCCATCCGCGACGTCATCGCGTTCCCGAAGTCCGGCGGCGGCTACGACCCGCTGACCGGCGCGCCGGCGCCGATCACCGCGCAGCAGCGCCGCGAGGCCGGCGTGGACGCCACGCCGAAGGACGCCGCCGTGGCGCCCGCGGCGGCGACCGCCGAGACGCCGGTCGCGGACGCGGCGGCCCCGACCCAGCGGTGACGCCGGTCGCCCCCGCGGCGGCCGCCGGCGGGGACGGGTCGCCCGCGCTGCCGCCCCGGTGGGCGGCCGACCCGTTCCTGCTGGACGAGCGCCGGTGGTGGCGGCCCGCCCTCGTGCGGACGGCCGGCGAGGCGATGCTGCTGGTGCAGCGGTCGACCGGCGCGTCCGGCGCGACCATGCTCATGGCCGTCGGGCCCGCCGAGCCGGTCGCCGCGCTGGTCCGCGCGCACGACGACGCCACGCACCGGTTCGCGTGGGTGGAGACCGCCGCGTTCGACCTGCTGCACGCCCACGACGTCGAGCGGCTCGGCCTGCACCCGCGGCGCACCGGCTGGGAGTGGCTGGTCACCGAGACCGCGCCCCCGCCGGTCGCCGCCGAGGGGCTGGTCCGCGAGCTCGACCCCGTCGCGGACGCCGACGCGATCCGCGCCTGCCTGGCCGAGGCCAACCCCACGACGGAGGCGGACCCGACCGCGCCCGGCGAGCGCTGGTGGGGCGTCGTGGCCGGGGACGC
>JAPSIJ010000181.1 GCA_031178805.1 Cellulomonas sp.
GACGTGGAGTCGGTGACCACCGCGACCCGCGGCACGGGCGCCGGCACGGGCTCGACACCGCCCGCGCCCCCGGGCCCCGGGACCGTCCCGCGCCGCCCGCGCCGGGCCGCCGCCCACGCGGTGGCCCGGGCGCGCCAGTCGCCCGGCGCCCGCCGGTCCCCCGCCGGGCGCCGGTCCCGGCGAGGGCCCTCGGGCACCGTCAGGCCGGCACCACGTTGACGAGCTTCGGCGCCCGCACGATCACCGTGCGCACGTCCCGCCCGGCCAGCGCGCGCTGCACGCCGGCGTCGGCCAGGGCGAGCTCGCGGAGCGCGTCCTCGGTGGCGTCCGGGCTCACGTCGGCCCGGCCGCGGACCTTGCCCTGCACCTGGAAGACGCAGGTGACGGTGTCCTCGACCAGGTACTGCGGGTCCAGCGCGGGGAACGGCTCGTGCGCCAGCGACCGCTCGTGGCCCAGGCGGGACCACAGCTCCTCGGCCAGGTGCGGCGCGACGGGGGCGGTCATCAGCACGAGCTGCTCCGCGACCGTGCGCGGCACCGCGGGCAGCGAGGTCAGGTGGTTGTTCAGCACGATGAGCTTGGCGATCGCGGTGTTGATCCGCATGCCCGCCATGTCCTCGGCGACCTCGGCGATCGTGCGGTGCAGCACCCGCAGCGTCTCGACCGTCGGCTCGGCGTCCACCACGGTGACCTCGCCGGTCTCCTCGGAGACGACGTTGCGCCACACGCGCTGCAGGAACCGCTGCGCGCCGACGACCGCGCGGGTCTCCCACGGCCGGGACAGGTCCAGGGGGCCCATCGACATCTCGTAGACCCGCAGGGTGTCCGCGCCGTACTCGGCGTACATCTCGTCCGGGGAGACGGCGTTCTTCAGCGACTTGCCGATCTTGCCGTACTCGCGGAACACCTCCTCGCCGTTCCAGCTGAAGCCGGACTCGACGGACGGGTCCTCGACCACCTCGGCGGCCGGGACGTACACGCCGCGCACGTCGGTGTAGGCGTACGCCTGGATGTAGCCCTGGTTGAACAGCTTGTAGAACGGCTCGCGGCTGGACACGTGGCCCAGGTCGTAGAGCACCTTGTGCCAGAACCGCGCGTACAGCAGGTGCAGCACCGCGTGCTCGACGCCGCCGACGTACAGGTCGACGCCGCCGGCGCCGTGGGTGTCGGTCGGGTTGTGGCCCGGCCCCATCCAGTACTGCTCGAGCGCCGGGTCGACGACCTGGCCGCTCGCGTGCGTCGGGTCCAGGTAGTGCAGGTAGTACCAGCAGGACCCGGCCCAGTTGGGCATCGTGTTGGTGTCGCGGCGGTAGACCTTCGGGCCGTCGCCCAGGTCCAGCGTGACGTTCACCCAGTCGTCGTTCCGGCTCAGCGGCGCCTCCGGGGAGGACTCGGCGTCGTCGGGGTCGAACGTGCGCGGCGCGTAGTCCGGCACCTCCGGCAGGTCGACCGGCAGCGCGGAGTCCGGGATCGCGATGGGCAGGTCGTCCTCGTCGTAGACGATCGGGAACGGCTCGCCCCAGTAGCGCTGCCGGCTGAACAGCCAGTCGCGCAGCCGGTAGGTGACGGTGCGCTCGCCGGCGCCGCGCTCGGCCAGCCAGTCCACGATCCGGGTCTTCGCCTCGGCGACCGTCAGGCCGTCCAGGGACAGCTCGTCGTTCGCGGAGTTGATGATCGCGCCGTCGCCGGTCCAGGCGCCCTCGTGGCCCTCGGGCGGCTGCACGGTGTGCACCACCGGCAGTCCGAACGCCTCCGCGAACGCGAAGTCGCGGGTGTCGCCGCCGGGCACCGCCATGATCGCGCCGGTGCCGTAGCCCATCAGCACGTAGTCCGCGATGAACACCGGCAGGGAGTCGCCGGTCACCGGGTTCAGGGCGTAGCCGCCGGTGAACACGCCGGTCTTGCGGCCGGCGTCGGCCTGCCGCTCGACGGCGGTCTTGGCCGCGGCCTCGCGCCGGTAGGCCGCCACGGCCTCGGCGGGGGTCGCCGCGCCGCCGCGCCACGCCTCGGGCACGTCGTCGCCCCACGCCTCGTCCGCGCCGGCGACCAGCGCGTCGACCAGCGGGTGCTCGGGCGCCAGCACGACGTAGGTCGCGCCGAACAGCGTGTCGGGTCGGGTGGTGAAGACGGTCAGCGGCTCGTCGGCGTCGGTGACCTCGAAGTGCACGTGCGCGCCCTCGGACCGGCCGATCCAGTTCCGCTGCATCGCGGTGACCTTCTCGGGCCAGTCGATCAGCGCCAGGTCGTCCGCCAGGCGGTCGGCGTACGCGGTGATCCGCATGTTCCACTGCCGCAGCGTGCGCTGGAACACCGGGAAGTTGCCGCGCTCCGACCGGCCGTCGGAGGTGACCTCCTCGTTGGCCAGCACGGTGCCCAGGCCGGGGCACCAGTTCACCGGGGTCTCGGACACGTACGCCAGGCGGCGGGCGTCGACGACGCGCCGGCGCTGCACCGCGTCCAGGTCGGCCCACGCCGCGCCCGCGGGCACCCCGTCGACGTCCTCGGGCACCGGCAGGCGGCCGGACTCGTACGCCTCGACCAGCGTCGCCACGGGGCGCGCGGCACCGCGGCCGCCGTCGGGGCGCTCGGCGTCCTCGTCGTACCAGGACTCGAAGATCTGCAGGAAGATCCACTGCGTCCAGCGCACGTAGTCCGGGTCGATGGTCGCGAACGTCCGGCGCGGGTCGTGCGCCACGCCGAGGCGCCGCAGCTGGCGCGCCATGATCTCGATGTTCGCCTCGGTCGTCGTGCGCGGGTGCGCGCCCGTCTGCACGGCGAACTGCTCGGCCGGCAGGCCGAACGCGTCGTAGCCCAGGGCGTGCAGGACGTTGTCGCCCTGCATCCGGCGGAACCGCGCCACGACGTCGGTGGCGATGTAGCCCAGCGGGTGGCCGACGTGCAGGCCCGCGCCCGAGGGGTACGGGAACATGTCCATCACGAAGAACGGGCGGGCACCCTCGCGGGCGGTCGCGCCGTCGCCGTCGGTCAGCGCGCCGGCGGGGTTCGCGGCGAAGAACGTGCCGCGCTCGACCCACTCGTCCTGCCACCGGAGCTCGATCTCGCGGGCGAGGTCGGCGGTGTACCGGAACGGCACGTCCTGGCCGGTGGCGGCGGGGGCGGGCTCGGGCTGCGTGGAGGCGGGCGACGTCACCCCGGGAGTCTATCGAGGCCGGACCGCCCGCCAGGACGCCGTGCGCGGACGCCGGCGTCGGGGTGCGTCAGGCGGTCGCGCCGGCCCCGGACCGCGCCCGGGCGGCCGGGCCGAGCAGCACCGCCGAGATCGCCAGGCCGAGGACGGTGAGCCCCGCGCCGACCCACGCCGGGGCGACGTAGCCCAGCCCCGCGGCGATCACCAGGCCGCCGACCCACGCCCCCGCGGCGTTGCCGGCGTTCAGCGCGGAGTGGCACAGCGCGGCGCCGAGCGACGGGGCCGACGGCGACAGGTCCATCAGCCACGCCTGCAGCGACAGCCCGAGCACCTGCGTCGTCACGCCGAGCAGCACGATCGCGAGCACCCCCGGCACGACCCACTGCGCGAGCACCGCGATCAGCACCAGCGCGACGATCGTGCTGGCGAAGCCCAGCAGCACGGTGCGCGCCACCGAGCGGTCGGCCAGCCGGCCGCCGAGCAGCGTGCCGGCCGTCATCCCGACGCCGAACAGGGCGAGCACCACCGGCACCGTCACCTCGGCGATCCCGGTGACGTCGGTCAGCAGCGGCGAGACGTAGGAGTACACGGCGAACATGCCGCCGAACCCGATCGACCCCGCCGCGCACGCCGCCCACAGCCGGCCGTTGCGCAGCGCGCCGAGCTCCGCGCGGACGCTCGCACCGTCGCGCACGGGCAGGCCGGGCAGGAACCGGAACAGGGCCAGCAGCGTCAGCGCGCCGAGCACGCCGACGGCGACGAACGCGACCCGCCAGCCGAACACCTGCCCCAGCACGGTCGACAGCGGGACGCCCACGACGTTGGCGATGGTCAGGCCGGCCATCATCGTGGCCACGGCCTGCCCGCGGCGCCCGGGGCCGGCGACGTGCGCGCCCATCACCGCCCCGACGCCGAAGAACGCGCCGTGCGGCAGGCCGGCGACGAACCGCGCGACGACGAGCCAGCCCAGCGACGGCGCGAGCGCCGACAGCAGGTTGCCCACCGTGAACGCCACCATCAGCAGCAGCAGGAGCCGGCGGCGGTCCATCCGCGCGGCCACGGTGGTGAGCAGCGGCGCCCCGACGACGACGCCGAGCGCGTAGGCGGTGATCGCGTGCCCGGCCTCCGGGATGGTGCCGTCCAGGTTCTCCGCGATCAGCGGCAGCAGCCCCATCGTGGCGAACTCGGTGGTGCCGATGCTGAACCCGCCCAGGGCGAGCGCCAGCAGCGGCAGCCGCGCCCGGCGCCGCACGAGGTGCGGGTCGAGGACGTCGGAGTCGGTCGCGGGCGTGCCCGTGGTGGTGTCCATCTGCGCTCCCGCGTCGTCGGTCCTGCGGCGCGCACGGGCGGGGGCGCGACCGCCCCCGACGGGTGCGGCAGCCCGTCCCGGTGGCAGCGACGGCGCAACTCCGGTGCCCCCGAGCCTACCGGGCGGTCGGTCCGTGCCCGCGCGCCCTGCCCCTCCCCGGTCCGCCCGCGCGGGTCAGGCGGGGTCGCGCAGCACCCAGATCGCGCGGGCGGCCAGCTCCCCCAGCTCGACCGTCCGCGGGGCGCCGTCGCCCTCGGGCGGGGACAGCCGCACCGACGTCATGCCGGCGAAGTCCCGGCGCTCCACGACCTCGACCCGCGCGTCCAGCACCACGCCGACCGACGCGAGGTACCGCAGCAGGCCCGGGTCGGCGTCCGAGATCCGGGCGACGTGGCCCGTGCCGTCCGCCAGGTCCCACAGCATGTCCGCGGCGGGCGCCGGCACGGTGCCGTCCGGCGCCGGGATCGGGTCGCCGTGCGGGTCCCGCGTGGGGTGGCCGAGCCGGGCGTCGATCCGCGCGACCATCAGGTCCGACACGGCGTGCTCCAGCACCTCCGCCTCGTCGTGCACCTCGTCCCACGCGTAGCCGAGCTCGCTGACCAGGAACGTCTCGATCAGCCGGTGCCGCCGGACCACCTGCACCGCGTGCCGGACGCCCTCGTCGGTGAGGGTGATCGCGGCGTACGGCGCGTGCTCCACCAGGCCCTGGTCGGCGAGGCGGCGCACCGTCTCGGACACCGTGGAGGCGCCCACGCCCAGCCGCTCGGCGAGCATCTTGGTGGTGACCGCGGCGGTCGACCACTCCCGCGCCGTCCAGATCACCTTCAGGTAGTCCTGGGCGACGGCCGTCAGGTCGCTCGTCTCGCTCACGCGTCCAGGGTAGGGCCGTCCCGGGGCGCGCCCGGCGCCCGGCCCGTACGGTGGCGCGGGTGGAGTCCCGCCCCTACCGGCTGCCGAACGTGTGGCACGTGCCCGCCGACGCCCGCCGCACCTGGGACGTGCTGACCGACCCGGCGATGACCTGGCCGCGGTGGTGGCCGCACGTGACCGCCCCGGAGGTCCGGCCCGCCGCCGGCCTCGTCGGCTCCCGCGCGGTGCTCGCGCTGCGCGCGGCGCGGTGGTCCTAC
>JAPSIJ010000182.1 GCA_031178805.1 Cellulomonas sp.
GCCACCAGCCCGCGCAGGTCCAGGGGTGCGGGCGCGACCGTGCGCCGGGGGTCGTCGTCCTCGTCGTTCGGCTCGACCAGGTCGAGGAACGGCGAGGGCTGGTCGTCCTCGTCGGACACCGCGGTGACCAGCAGGGTCCGCCGGGCCCGGCTGACGGCGACGTGGAACGAGCGCAGCTCGTCGGCGAGCACCGCCGCGCGCGCCGCGGCCCCGGCCTCCGCCGCGGCGTGCGCGGTGGCGCGGGCGTCGGCCGCGGGCTCCGCGGCGGGCCGCGCGCCCCGGCCCGACAGCACGTCGACCAGCGCCTGCGAGCCGAGCAGGGAGTCGCGCAGCCGCAGGTCCGGCCACACGCCCTCCTGCACGCCGGCCACCGCCACGACGTCCCACTCGCGGCCGGCGGCGCCCGCGGGGGTGAGCACCTGCACGGCGTCCCGGCTGGCCCGCGCGGCGATGGTGTCGGAGGGCAGCTCCTGGGCCTCCACCCACTCGAGGAACGCCGCCGCGCGCGCCTGGGGCATCCGGTCGACGAACGTCTCCGCGGCGCGGAACAGCGCCAGCACGGCGTCGAGGTCGCGGTCCGCCCGCGCACCGCCCGGGCCGCCGGCGAGCGCGGCCCGGCGCCACGGCTCCGCCAGCCCGGCGGCGTCCCACAGCGCCCAGAGCACCGTCTGCGCGTCGGCGCCCGGCAGCGCCGCGGCGGCCCGGCCCTCCGCGAGCACGGTCGCCAGCCGGGACACCGGCCGCCGCACGGCGGGCGGCAGCGTGGCGGCGCGCGCGGGCTCGGTGAGCACCTCGACCAGCAGCTCGTCGCTCGCGCGGCCCCCGCCGCCGGCGACCTCCTCCGCCCGCAGCGCGCGGCGCAGCCGGCGCAGGCCGACCGCGTCCAGCCCGCCCAGCGGCGAGCAGCACAGCCGGGCCGCGAGCTCCGCGTCCAGCGCCGCGCCGCCGGCGTCCGGGCCGAGCGCGCACCGCAGCGAGTCGAGCAGCGGGCGCACCGCAGGCTCGTCGCGCAGCGGGACGTCGCTGCCGACCACGGCGACCGGCACCGAGGCGGCGCCCAGCGCGCGGCGCAGCGCCGTCACCTGGCTGCCGGCGCGGGCGACGACCGCCATCTCCGCCCACGGCGTGCCGTCCTCGAGGTGCGCGCGGCGCAGCGCGTGCGCGATCCAGGCGGCCTCCTGCGCCGGGCTGGGCAGCACGGCGGCGCGCACGCCGGCGGCCGGGTCCTCGGGCGAGGTCGCGGGCACCGGCAGGCCGTCGCGGGTCACCGGCAGCGCCCGCCGGTGCGCGGCGCCGCCGACGACCGCCACCCGCTCCGCCACCCGGGCGACGACCGCCCGCAGCGCGGGGCCGTGCCGGCGCACGCCGTCGAGCACCATCCGGTGCGCGTCGAGCTCGCCGGGGCCGTCGCCCACGACGTCGGCCCGGCCGACCAGCGCGGGCGTCGCGCCGCGGAACGTCTGCACCGCGGCGTCCGGGTCGGCGAGCAGCAGCAGCCGGGCGCCGTCGTCCTGCAGCACCCGCAGCAGCCGCGCCGTCGCCTCGGTGACCTCCTGGTAGTCGTCCACCACGACCAGCCGCCACCGCGGCCGGGGCCGGCCGGGCAGCTCGGCGTCCCACCCGCGCAGCACCTCGGCGGCCTCCTCGACCACCACGGCCGGGTCGTACCGGGCGCCGGCGTCGGGCGTGCCCGCGCGCAGCGTCGTCACGTCGAGGTACTCCTCGTACAGCGCCGCCGCGGACACCCACTCCGGGCGCCCGTGCCGCTCCCCCAGCAGGGCGAGGTCCGCCGGCGCCAGGCCGCGCTCCGCCGCGCGCATGATGAGGTCGCGCAGCTCGCCGCGGAACGCGCGCAGGGTCAGCGCCTCGTCCGGCACCCCGGCCGGCCAGCGCAGCGGCACGCCCTCGCCCGCCGCGTGCCCCGCGAGCAGCTCCGCCAGCGCCAGGTCCTGCTCCGGCCCGGAGATCAGGGTGGGGGCCGGCTCGCCCAGCAGCGCGGCGCGCGCCCGCAGCACGGCGAACGCCGCGGAGGCCGCCGTGCGCACCATCGCCTGGCCCGTGGTCCGGCGCACCCGGGCGCCGATCCGGTCCCGCAGCTCCGCGGCGGCGCGGCGGGAGGCCGCGAGGACCAGCACCTCGTCCGGCGACGGCCGGCCCGGCGACGGGAACAGCGCGTCCTCGTCCGCGCCGAGCGCCGCGGCCACCGCCTCGACCGCCAGCAGCGTCTTGCCCGTGCCCGCGGCGCCGACCACGAGCAGCGCCGGGTCGGTGCCCGCGAGCAGCCGGTCCACCACCGCGCGCTGGTCCGCCCCGAGGCGCACGCGCGCGGGCACGTCCGCGAGCGCGGGCCGCACGAGGCGCAGCCCGCCCGCGGCCGGCGGGGCGGTGGGGGTCGGGGTCACGGCCCGATCCCATCACACGCCACCGACACCCGCGGGCGGCGTCCCGCGCGGTCCGGGGCGCGGTCCGGGCGACCCCCGGCGGCTGGCTATCATCGCCCGATGGACCAGCCCCCGGGCCGCGGACGCCCCGTGCGGATGCCGCGTGCGGCACGGCGCGCGCAGGTGCTCGCCGTCGCCCAGGAGCTGTTCACCTCCGAGGGCTTCCACCACGTCTCGATGGACGACATCGCCGACCGCGCCGAGGTGAGCAAGCCGGTCCTCTACCGGCACTTCCCCTCCAAGCTCGACCTCTACCTCACCGTGGTGGACGCCCGCGGCGACGAGCTGCTCTCGGCGGTGGACGCCGCCGCGGCGACGCACCCGCCCGGCGAGGTGCGGCCGCACGACGCCCGCGCGATCGTCACCGGCGTGGTGCGCGCGTACCTCGACTTCGTGGACGGGGCGGGCGAGTCCTCCGCCCTGCTGTTCGAGTCGGACGTCCGGCACGACCAGGAGGTGCGGGCCCGGGTGGAGCGCGCCACGGCGGAGGTCACGCGGCGGCTGGAGGCGGTGCTGGCCGAGGTCGCGGGCGTGCCCCGGGAGACCGCCGCCCTGCTGGCCCCGTCGGTCGCCGCGATGGCGCAGTCGGCGGCCACCCGGCGCCTGCGGGCCGAGGACGACGCGCGCGACCGGTCCGCGCGGGACACGGCCGCCCTGGTCGCGCGCCTCGCCTGGGGCGGCATCGCGGACTTCGTGCCCGGCGCGGACGACGCGGCGCCCCGGGACTGACGGCGCCCGGCGCGCGGCCCGGCGCTCGGCCGAGGGCGAACGCACCCCGCCCGGCGGACCCCGCGGCCCGCGCCCGGCCTAGGATGACGACGCAGCGACCGACGAGCGAGGAGACGACGAAGCGTGGACATCACGATCGGTGTGCAGAACCTGCCGCGCGAGCTGGTGATCGAGTCGGACCAGACGGCCGACGAGGTCACCGCCGCCGTCACCGAGGCCCTGACCGGCAAGCCGGTCCTCGAGCTGGTCGACACCCGGGGCCGGCGCGTCGTCGTGCCGTCCGCGTCGATCGGCTACGTCGAGATCGGCACCGAGTCGAAGGGCCGGGTGGGCTTCGGCGCGATCTGAGCCGCACCCCCCGCACGGCACGACGCCCCCGCACCGGTCCGGTGCGGGGGCGTCGTCGTCCGGTCGGGGGCGTCAGGCGGTCAGGCCCAGCCGGGACATCCGGCGGGTGTGCTCCGCGGTGAGCTCGCCGAACAGCTTCCCCGCCGCCGCGGGGTCCTCCGCGGGCGCGTCCGCGGGCAGCTCGGGCTCGGCGGCCTGCGCCGCCTGCGCGGCCTCGGCGGCGGCCGTCTCGCGGCGGGTCACCAGCCGGCCGAGGGCCGGGTGCGCCGACATCGCCTGCTGCACCACGCCGAGCGCCTCGCCGACCAGCCGGCGGCCCCACAGGGCCAGCCGGGAGACCAGCACCTCGTCCTGCGCCCCGGCCGCCTCGAGCTCGCCGACCGCCAGGTCCGCGTGCGCGGCGTCGTCCAGCACGTCGAGCAGCAGCGCGCGCGACCGGTCGTCCACGGCGGCGGCGGCGATCCGGCAGAAGTCGTCGGACACGCCCTCGGCCACGTAGGTGCGCAGCAGCCGCTCCCACCAGGTGCTCGGCTGGGTCCGGGAGTCGAAGTCCTCCAGCAGCCGGGCGTACGCGCCGAGGCACTCCCCGGGGTCGCCGCCGAGCTCGACGACCCGCGCGAGGACGCGGTCACGCCGGTCGACCGCCGCGGCGGCGAGCCGGCTGAGCTCCAGCTGCTGGGCGGTGGTGGGCGCGACGCGGGCGTCCTCGGCGAGCCGGTTGAACGCGACGTGCTGCAGGTGGGCGACCAGCCCCAGCAGCTCGACGGTGTCGGCGGCGAACGCCTGCTGGGCTTCGGGAGCGGCCTCGGTCATCCGAGCAGCGTAGCGCCGCCGGTAGGATGGCCGGAGCTGAGGGTGTTGCGACGCGACCTGGTGGCGGGGAGGCGCGTCACCGCTCCTGCGTACCCCGGAGGTCGCCCTCGTGTCCGCCCTGCACGCCTACGCCCGCCTGTTCCGCCTGGCCGGCCCGGCCTACGTCCTCGTCGCCTTCCTCGGCCGCCTGCCCATGGCGATGGCCCAGCTCGGCACCCTGCTGCTCGTCTCCACCGCCACCGGCACGTACGGCCTGGGCGGGCTCGCCGCCGGCGCCCTCGCCGTGGCGAACGCGGTCGGCGCACCCGTCGCGGGTGGCCTCGCCGACCGGTTCGGGCAGCGCCCCGTCGTGCTCGTCCAGTCGCTCGCCGGCGCGGTCTCGCTGACCGCGCTGACGCTGCTGGCCGACGCCGGCGCGTCCGGGCCGGCGCTGGTCGCCGTGGCCGCGGTCACCGGCCTCGCCCTGCCGCAGGTCGGGCCGCTCGCCCGCGTCCGGTGGCGGCCGATCACCGCCGGCACCGGGACGGAGCAGCGCCGGCTGGTGGACGCCGCGTTCTCCTACGAGGGCGCCGTGGACGAGGCGTCGTTCGCGATCGGCCCGGCGCTGGTCGGCGTGGTCGCGGTCGCCCTGTCCCCCGCCGGCGCCCTGGTCACCGCCGCCGCGCTGCTGGCCGTGTTCGGCACGGCGTTCGCGCTGCACCCGACCGCCCGGCGCACCACCGCCGGCCCGCACGTCCGGCCGGCCGGACGCCTGCTCACCGCCGCGTTCGGCGTGCTCGTCGTCGCGCAGACCGCCGTCGGCATCCTGTTCGGCTCGGTGCAGACCGGCACCACCGTCCTCGCCACCCAGACCGGCCAGCCCGGGCTCGCCGGTCTGATCCACGCCGTGCTCGGCATCGGCAGCGCCGCCGCCGGCATCGGCACCGCGTTCATCCCGGCGCGGATCGGGCACGAGCGGCGGGTGCTGGTGGCCGCCGCGGCGATGGTCGCGCTGTCGTGGCCGCTGCTGCTGGTCGGCACCCTGCCGGCGCTCACCGGGGCCGTGGCGGTGCTCGGGTTCGCCATCGCGCCGTACATGATCGGCGTGTTCTCCCTGGGCGAGCGCGTGGTCCCCGCCGGCCGCACCGGGGCGGCGATGACGGCGCTCGCCAGCGCCACCGGCGTCGGGTACGCCCTCGGGTCCAGCGTCGCCGGCCGGCTCGCCGACCTCTCGGGCCACC
>JAPSIJ010000183.1 GCA_031178805.1 Cellulomonas sp.
TCGGACGGCTCGGCCGTCGCCTCGCCGTCCAGCACCGCCTGGCACGCCTCCTGCGCCGCCGTGGCGGCGGTGGCCGAGGTCGCGAGCGCGGCCTGCGCCGTCGCGTGCTGCGCGAGCAGCGCCTGCTGCGCCGCCGTGACGGCCGCGACCGCCTGCGCCACCGCGGCGTCGACCTCGCCCGAGCCCGTGGACCCGTCCGCGTCCCCGCCGTCCCCGGTCGCCCCGTCGTCGGCGGCCGCCCCGTCGGCGGAGCCCGTGCCCGACGACGCACCGGCCGGGGCCGATGCGCTGCCGCCGGACGACGACGTGCCGCTCGACGCGGTGCCGCTCGAGGTGCTGCTGCTCGAGGCGCTGCTGCTCGAGGTGCTGGTCGAGGTGCTGGTCGAGGTGCTGGTCGAGGTCTGCGACGCGATGTCGTCGGCCAGCGTCTGCTGCGCGTCGGCGACGGCCTGCTCGGCCTCCGCGACGGCGTCCTCCAGGGAGGTGGTGTCCAGCGTGGCCAGCACCTGGCCCGCGGCGACGGTGTCCCCCACGGCCACCCCCACCGAGGCGACGGTGCCGGCGACGGAGAACGCGCGGTCGTACCGGCCGGCCGAGGCCACGGTGCCCGTGGCGTCGACGGTCTGCACGACCGTGCCGAGCGCGGCGGTGGTGGTGCGGTAGCCGCTGCCCGCGGAGCCGCGCACCGCCAGGGCCACGCCGCCGCCGGCGAGGCTGAGCGCCAGCGCGGCGGCGGCCCCGCCGACCAGCAGCCGGCGCCGTCGGGCCCGGCGGCGGGCGAGGACCTTCGGGCTGCGGGGCGCGGCCCCGGCGCGGGCGGACCGCCGCAGGCTGTCACGCATCGGCGGCCTCGCCCTCGTCCTCGCCGGAGGCGGCGGAACCGGCGCCCGGCCCGGCCCCGCGGCCGCCGAACCCGGTGGAGCAGCCGTCCGCCGTGGCGTCGGACAGCACCAGGCTGGTCGCGGCGACCTGCCCGGTCGTGTCCGCCTCGCCCTGCGCGGTGACGCACCGGCCGACGGCGATGGCGGAGGCGTCCGCCGCGACGGTGGTGGTGAACGCGGTGGCGGCGTCGACGGTGATCGTCGCGGTGCCGGCCGCGTCGGCGGTCGCCGTGGTCACGGTGATCGTGCTGCCGTCCACAGCCGTCACCAGCCCGGCGGTCGCGCCGCCGCCGGCACCCCCGCCCGGCGCGCCGGTGGGCGCCCCGTCGGGCAGCTCGGCGTCCTCGGGCAGGTCCGTCGGCGCCCCCGAGGGCCGCTCGCCGTCCGACCCCGCACCACCTGGCCCGCCGCCGGAGCCGCCGGCGCACTCCCCGCCGGTCGCCGCGGTGATCGCGACGGAGGTGGCGGCGGCCGCGTCGTCCGCCGCGACGGCGACCACGCAGGACCCGGCGACCACGTCGGACAGCGCGGCGGCGACGGTCTGGCTGATCGTCGTGGCGTCGTCCCAGGCGACGGCGGTCTGCCCGTCGTCGCCCTGCACCTGCAGCAGCGCGTCCTCGACGGCCGCGATCTCGCCGCTCGTGCCGCCGCGGGGTGTGCCGCCCGCCTGTCCGGCGGGGGCCTGGGCGGCGGCGGTGCCGTCGTCGGTGCTCGCGGTGCCCGCGTCGGCGGCGCCGCTCGAGCACGCGGTGAGCAGCGCGAGCACGGCCACGGCGGCGGGCGCGGCGAGCGTGCGGGGTCGGGTCCGGGTCATGGCTCTCCTCGGGTGGTGGCGGGTGGTGGCGGTCGTGGCCCGTCGCACGGGGATCACTCCGACCGCAGGGCGTCGATGGGTGCGAGCCGTGCGGCCCGGGTGGCGGGGTAGACCCCGAAGACGAGGCCGATCGCGAGCGCGACGGCGACCGAGCCGCCGACGGCGGCGCCGGAGACGACGACGGAGGTGCCGAGCAGGGACGGCAGGACCGCGGCCGCGAGGATGCCGAGCGCCGCGCCCAGCACGCCGCCGGCCAGGCCGAGCACGGCGGCCTCGACGAGGAACTGCCGGCGGATCGCCCACGGCGGGGCGCCCAGCGCCTTGCGCAGCCCGATCTCCCGGGTCCGCTCGGTGACGGACACGAGCATGATGTTCATGACCCCGATGCCGCCGACGAGCAGGGACAGCGCCGCGATGCCGGTGAGCAGCACGGTCAGCGTCCGGTACACCGACGTGGCGGTGCTCAGCAGGGAGTCCTGGCTGTCGATGCTGAAGTCCGCGCCGTCCGCGTCGGTGATGCCGTGCAGGTTCAGCAGGAGCTGGTCAGCCTCCTGGTACGCGGCGGCGAGCTGGTCCGCGGACGCGGCCTGCACGTAGATCGTGCTGACCGACGTGCGGTCCAGGCCGCCGGAGACGGTGTCGGACGCCGTGGTCAGCGGGATCACCACCAGGTCGTCCAGGTCGGCGTCCGTGCTCGCGCCGGCGGTGCCGAGCACGCCGACGACGGTGAAGGCGGTGTCCGCGATCGTGACCTGCCGCCCGACCACGGCGGTCGTGCCGAACAGCTCGGTCGCGGTGGTGGCGCCGAGGACGGCGACGGTCGCACCGGTCGCGTCGTCCTCGTCGGTCAGGAACTCGCCCGACGCCACGGTGCGGGACCGCACGTCCAGCCAGGACGCCGTGGTGCCGACGACCGTGGTGGTCCAGTTGGTGTCGTCGGCCTCGACCGCGAGCGACAGCTCCTTCTCCGCCGCGACCGCGCCGACGTCCGGCGCGGAGACGTCGGAGGCGAGCGCCTCGGCGTCGGACCGGGTCAGGGTCGCGCCGGTGCCGAAGCCGCCCCGCACGCCCTCGGCGTCGGTGGCCGACCCGGGCGTCACGATCAGCAGGTTCGAGCCGAGCGCGCTGATCTGCCGGCTCACGTCCTGCTGCGTCCCGAGCCCCAGGCCGACGGTGAGGATCACCGCGGCGATGCCGATCAGGATGCCGAGCACGGTCAGCAGCGAGCGCAGGGTGTGCCCGCGCACCGCGGCCCAGCCGGTGCGCAGGGTCTCGGGCCAGGTCATCGGGGGCTCACCTCGTCGGACTGGATGCGGCCGTCCCGGACGAAGACGATCCGCCGGGCGTGCTCGGCGACCTCCAGCTCGTGCGTGATCAGCACGATCGTGCGGCCCTGGGCGTGCAGCTCGTCGAACAGGGCGAGCACGTCGTCGGTGGACCGGGAGTCGAGGTTGCCGGTGGGCTCGTCCGCGAGGATCAGCGCGGGCTCGCCGACCAGGGCGCGGGCGACGGCGACGCGCTGCTGCTGGCCGCCGGAGAGCTCGCCGGGCCGGTTGTCGAGCTTCGCGCCGAGGCCGACCCGCTCCAGGGCGGCGACCGCGCGCTCCCGGCGCTCGGCGGCGGGCACCCGGCCGTAGACCAGCGGCAGCTCGACGTTGCGCCAGGCGCTCAGGGAGGGCAGCAGGTGGAACTGCTGGAACACGAAGCCGAGGCGCCGGTTCCGGACGTCGGCCAGCTCGACCTCGTCCAGCTCGCCGACGTCCTCCCCCGCCAGGCGGTAGGTGCCCGCGGTCAGGACGTCCAGGCAGCCCACGACGTTCATCAGCGTCGACTTGCCGGAGCCCGAGGGGCCCATGACCGCGACGTACTCGCCGGCGCCGATCGCCAGGTCGACGCCGCGCAGCGCCTCGAACTCGATGCTGCCGGTCCGGTAGGTCTTCCGGGCCCCGGCGAGCTCGATCACGGGACCGCCCGCCCCGGCGGCGCGGGCGACCGGGTGCACCACGGTCTCAGCCATCGGTGCCGCCCGGTGCCTGCCCGCCCGGGACGCCGCCCGGCAGCTGCGAGAAGTCCGGCATCCCGCCGCCGCCCGGGAGCTGGCCCTGCTCGGCCGCGTCCGAGTCGTCCTCGGTGCCGGTGGCCCGCCGGGTGACCGCGGTGACCAGCACCTCGTCGCCCTCCGCGAGGCCCTCGGTGATCTCGACGAGCGTCCCGGAGGTCTCGCCGACGGTGACGGCCGTGGTGGCCGTCGCCCCGTCCGCGCCCTCCTGGGTGACGACGGTCTGCCCGTCCACGGTGGTCACGGCCGCCGCCGGCACGGTGAGGACGTCGGTCCGCCGCTCGTAGACGATCGCGACCTCCGCGGACTGGCCGTCGTGCAGCCCCTCGGGGCTGCCGGTGACGTCGACGGTCACCGGGTACGCCGCGACGCCGCCGGAGCTCGTGGACAGCAGGCCGATCTCGCCGACGGTGCCGTAGACCGTCTCGGTCGCGCCGTCGGGCGTGATCTCGACCTGGTTGCCGACGGCCAGCAGCGCCACGTCCGCCTCGTCGACGGTCACGTCGACCTGCCAGGCGTCCGTGCCGACGATGACGAACGGCGCGCTGCTCGTCGTCGTGGTGCTGGTGCTCCCGGCCGTGCCGGAGGTGGCCCCCGTGCCGGTGCCGCCGGACCCGGTGCCCGACGCCGTGCCGCCGGAGGTGCCCGTCACCGCGTCGCCGACCGCGAGGTCCGCCGTCGTCAGCAGGCCCGCGACGGGCGCGGTCAGCGTGGCCCCCGCGCGGTCGGTCTCGGCGTCGGTGACGGCGGTCTGCGCGACCTCGACCTTCGCGGCCAGGGCGGCGACCTGCGCGACGGCGGAGTCGGACCCGTCGGACGCGTCCTGCGCGTCCGACAGCGCCGCCTGCGCGGCGGCCAGGTCGGCCCGCGCCTGCAGCAGCGCCGCGTCCAGCTGGAGGGTGTCGACCGTCGCGAGCTGCTGGCCCGCGGCCACCGTGTCGCCCGCGGCGACGTCCACCGAGGTGACCGTGCCGCTGACGGCGAAGGACACCTCCTCCTGCACCGCCGGTGTCAGCGTGCCCGACGCGGACACCGACTGCTGGATGGTCGACAGGCTCGCGGCCACGGCCGTGGTCGTCGGCTCCGGGGCGGCGGCCTCGGCCGCGGTCCCCCGGTGCCCGGACCAGTACCCGCCGGTCGCGGCCACGGCGACCAGCAGCACGACGGCCACCACCCGCACCCAGGGCCGGGTGCGCCTCCACAGCGACAGCATGTTCTCCCTCACGACGGTCCGGTGCCGGCCGGCGTCCGCGAGGGCTCGCGGCGCCGTCCTGGCTGGTCAGGACCGTACGGAGGGACGCTGGGGGGACCCGAGCACGCACCTGTGCCCGACCTGTGGGGCGGGCCGGGCGGTGGCGGCCGGGCGGTGGCGGCCGGGCGGTGCGGGTGCCGTCAGGCGGGGACGAGCAGTCCGTCGCGGACCAGCCCGCGGACCTCCGGCAGCACCTCGGCCGCCACGGCGTCGGCGCCCGCGCCGAGCAGCGCGCCGAGCGCCCCGACGATCTGCCCGACGGCGAGCTCCCCGTCGCAGGCGCCCACCAGGCCGGCGAGCGCCGTGCCGACCTGCACGGTCCGGCCGAGGCCACCGCCCTGGCGGAGCAGCACGATCTCCGGGTCGGCGGCGCCCGGCCGCAGGTAGCGCTCCTCGGTGACGTCGGGGGCGACGGTGAGCCGCGCGGCGCCGAGCGCGGCGTCGTCCCGCGCGCGCAGCCAGTCGTGCGCGGCCAGGCTGGCGCCGATCGCCGGGCCGAGGGGCTGGCGCACCGTGCCGGTGACCTCCTCCAGCCGCCGCAGCC
>JAPSIJ010000184.1 GCA_031178805.1 Cellulomonas sp.
CGGGCCGCCCGCGTCAGACGGTGAGCGTCACGGTGGGCAGCGCGGCCTCGTCCGCCGACAGCCGCCGGGCCCCGCGGGGCAGCTCGTCCCGGGACGCCGCGTGCCGGGCCGTCGCCGCGACGACGCCCTCGGGGCCGGTCCAGCCGGGCTGCACGGCGCCGTCGACCACCAGCGGCACGACGAGGGCCCGCAGGTCGGGCTCGGCGGGGGTCCACGCCGCGACCGCGGCGTCGTCGCCGGCCACGACGACCTCGGCCACCGCGCGCCCGTCCTCGTCCAGCCGCCGCGCGGCGGACTTGCGGCCGCCCACGGACGTCTTGGCGGCGGACGCCTTGGCCACCGGCGCGAGCCGGCCGTCGGCGCCCTCGCGGGCCACGAGCTTGTAGACCATGCCGCAGGTCGGGGCCCCGGAGCCGGTGACCACGGAGGTGCCGACGCCGTAGGTGTCCACGGGCGCCACGGCGAGCGCGGCGATCGCGTACTCGTCCAGGTCGGAGGTGACGACGATCTGCGTGTCCCGGGCGCCGAGCCCGTCGAGCTGCGCCCGCACCTCCTGGGCGAGCACGCCGAGGTCGCCCGAGTCGAGCCGGACGGCGCCCAGGCCGGTCCCGGCCGCGGCCACGGCCCGCTCGACACCGCGCCGGACGTCGTAGGTGTCGACCAGCAGGGTGGTCCCGGCGCCGGCCGAGGCGACCTGGGCGCGGAAGGCGGCCTCCTCGTCGTCGTGCAGCAGCGTGAACGCGTGCGCGGCGGTCCCGATGGTCGGCAGCCCGTAGCGGCGCCCGGCCTCGAGGTTCGACGTGCCGGCGAACCCGGCGACCGCGGCGGCGCGGGCGGCGGCGACGGCGGCCTGCTCGTGGGCGCGGCGCGCGCCCATCTCGAGCACCGGCCGGCCGATGGCGGCCGAGGTCATCCGGGACGCGGCCGAGGCGATGGCGGAGTCGTAGTTGAGCACCGAGAGCACCAGCGTCTCCAGCAGCACCGCCTCCGCGAACGTGCCCTCGACGGTCAGCACGGGGGAGTGCGGGAAGAACATCTCGCCCTCGGCGTAGCCGCGCACCGAGCCGGTGAACCGGTAGTCCGCCAGGTAGGCGAGCGTGGCGTCGTCGACGACGCCCTCCCGGGCGAGCCAGTCCAGCTCCTCCGGGCCGAACCGGAAGTCGGCCAGCGCCTCCAGCACCCGGCCCGTGCCCGCCAGGACGCCGTACCGGCGCCCGTGCGGCAGGCGCCGGGTGAACACCTCGAACACGCAGCGGCGGTCCGCGGTGCCGTCGGCCAGCGCGGCCTGCAGCATGGTGAGCTCGTAGCGGTCGGTCAGCAGCGCGGTGCTCGAGGTCATGGCCACACGGTATGCGGGCGGGCGGGCCCGGTCGCGCCGGGCCCCTACAGTGGATGGGTGTCCGTGGAGATCGCACCCGAGGAGACCACCCGGACGGACGGGTCCCTCGCCGACGCCTGGGTCACGGTGGTCTGGAACGACCCCGTGAACCTCATGTCGTACGTCACCTACGTGTTCCGCTCGTACTTCGGCTACCCGCAGGCGAAGGCCGAGAAGCTGATGCGCGAGGTGCACGAGCAGGGCCGGTCGGCGGTCTCGACCGGCAACCGGGAGCAGATGGAGGTGGACGTGCAGGCGATGCACTCGTTCGGCCTGTGGGCCACCCTGCAGCGGGGCGACGCGTAGGTGCGCGCCTTCCGACGCGAGGGCGGCGCGCTGGTCGCCGAGGTCGACCCCGGCGAGCGCGAGGTGCTCGCCACCGTGGTCGCCGACGTCGCCGAGCTGCTCGGCGCGGGCCGGCTGGAGGAGCGCGCCGCCGGGTCCCACGACGGGGCGGCCGACGGCCGGTCCCCGGCGCTGCGGCTGCGGCTCGACCCGCTGCCCGCGCCCGACGACCCGGCCGTGCACCGGCTGCTGCCCGACGCGTCGCGGGACGACGCCGAGGTGTCCGCGGAGTTCCGCCGGCTCACCGAGGACGACCTGCGGCAGCAGAAGATCGACCGGCTGGCGGAGCTGCACGCGATGCTCACCGCCGAGGACGACGGCGCGGCGGGCGGCGGCACGGGGCGCCGCCGCGGCCGGCACGCCGCCGGGGCCACCGTGCGGGTGGCCGCCGACCGCGCCCCGGCGCTCGCGGCCACGCTGACCGACGTGCGGCTGGTGCTCGGCGACCGGCTGGGCGTCACCGACGAGGAGGCGAGCGAGCGGCTGGAGCGCGAGGTGCTGCGCGCCCGCCCGGCGGCCGACGACCACCAGGGGCAGGCGCGGCAGTACCTCGGCTCGGTGTTCCTGGCGCTCGGCTGGTGGCAGGAGACGCTGATGGCGTGCCTGCTCGCGGACCTGCCGGACGGCCCCGCGGACGGCGACCCGGACGCCCGGGGCGGCCGCGGCCCGGGCGGGGGACTAGGCTCGGCCCCGTGAACGACGCTCCCATCGGGATCTTCGACTCCGGGGTGGGCGGGCTCACCAACGCGCGGGCGATCATCGACCAGCTGCCCCACGAGTCGGTGCTCTACATCGGCGACACCCTCAACACCCCCTACGGCCCCAAGCCGCTGGCCGCGGTGCGCGCGCACGCGCTGGAGGTGATGGACGACCTGGTCGACGCCGGCGTGAAGATGCTGGTGATCGCCTGCAACACCGCGTCCGCCGCCGTGCTGCGCGACGCCCGCGAGCGGTACACGCTGCGCCGCGGGCTGCCCGTGGTCGAGGTGATCCTGCCCGCCGCGCGCCGGGCCGTCTCCGCGACCCGCACCGGGCACATCGGCGTGATCGGCACCCGCGCCACGGTCGAGTCCCGCGCCTACGACGACGCCTTCGCGGTCGCGCCGGGCGTGCAGCTGACCACCCAGGCGTGCCCGCGGTTCGTGGAGTTCGTCGAGGCGGGCATCACCTCCGGCCCGGAGCTGCTGAGCGTCGCCGACGAGTACCTGCGCCCCGTCAAGGAGGCCGGCGTCGACACGCTGGTGCTCGGCTGCACGCACTACCCGCTGCTGACCGGCGTGATCTCGTACGTGATGGGCGAGGACGTCACCCTGGTGTCCAGCGCCGAGGAGACCGCCAAGGACGTGTACCGCACCCTGGTCGCGCACGACCTGGAGCGCGACCCGGCCGCGGGCCCGCCGTCGCACCGGTTCCTGGCCACGGGCGACCCGGAGCCGTTCGCGGCGCTGGCCCGCCGGTTCCTCGGCCCCGAGGTCCGGCACGTCGAGGGCGCCGCCGCCCTGCGCTGAGGCTCCCGGCCCCTTCGCCGGTCCCCGCCGGCCCCGCGCCCCCCGCCGCGCGCCCCCGTGACGAGCGACACGTCCGCGGGCGTCCCGGACCGGCGGACGCGGGACGGCCCCGCACGGCATCATGGGCCAGCGGGCCGACACAGGCCGACACAGGGGAGTGAGTCGATGAGGCTGGTCGTCGTGGGCAGTGCGGGCTCGTTCCCCGCCGCGGACGCGGCGGCGTCCTGCTACCTGGTCCAGGCCGAGGGCCCGGACGGGGCGGGCGGCACGCGCACCTGGAACCTGCTGCTCGACCTGGGCAACGGCGCGCTCGGCCCCCTGCAGCGGCACCTGCCGCCGGCGTCGCTGGACGCGGTCGCGATCAGCCACCTGCACGCCGACCACGTCGCCGACGTCGTGGTGCTCGGCGTGATGCTCCGCTACGACCCGCGCGGCCTGCGGCCCGAGCCGCTGCCGCTGTACGGGCCCGAGGGCGTCGGGGAGCGGCTGGCGCAGCTGTCCGGCCACGACCCGGCGACCGACACGGCCGACCACCTGGCGCTGGGCCACTGGCGGGCGGGCGAGCCGGTGCGGATCGGCCCGTTCACCGTCGAGCCCGTGCCGGTGGAGCACCCGGTGCCGGCGTTCGGGTTCCGGGTCACCGGCCCGTCGTCCGTGGACCCCGGCCGGACGGTGACGTTGGCGTACACCGGCGACACCGACGAGTGCGCGGGCCTCGACACGCTCGCCCGGGACGCCGACCTGCTGCTGGCGGAGGCCGCCTACCTGGAGTCCATCCCGGCGCCGCGCGGCGTGCACCTCACCGGCCGGCGCGCCGGCCGGGCGGCGCAGCGGGGCGGCGCCCGGCGGCTGCTGCTCACGCACCTGGTGGCCTGGAACGACCCGGAGGCGAGCCGCGCGGAGGCCGCGGGGGAGTACGACGGCCCGCTGGACCTGGCCCGGCCCGGCATGGTCGTCGAGCTCTAGCCCGGCCGGTCAGAGCAGCAGCGCCCCGAACCCGAACCCGAGCGCGACGGCGATCGTGATGGTGATCAGCCCGGGCGCCAGGAACGGGTGGTCGACCACGTACCGGCCGATCCGGGTCGACCCGGTGTCGTCCATCTCGACGGCCGCCAGCAGCGTGGGGTACGTCGGCAGGACGAACAGCGCGGACACCGCCGGGAAGGCCGCGACCGCCGCGGGGGCGGCGACGCCCATGCTCAGGGCCACCGGCATCAGCGCCCGGGCGGTCGAGGCCTGCGAGTACATCAGGGCGGACGCGGCGACGAGCGCCACCGCGAGCAGCCACGGCTGCGCCGCGAGGAGGTCGCCGGCCGCGCCCCGGATCGTGTCCTCGTGCGCCGCGAAGAACGTCAGGCCGAGCCACGCCACGCCGAGCACGCAGACCGACGCGCTCATCCCGGACCGGAACGTCGACGCGCCGAGCACCTCGCCGGTCTCGAGCCGGCAGGTGAGCGCGATCAGCGCCGCGACGGACAGCATGATCGCGATGATGGCCGCGTCCCGGCCCATGACCGGGTCCTCGACGAGCCCGACCGTGTCGGAGATCACCGTCGCGTAGGTCATCACGGCGACCAGCCCGGCGAGGAAGACCACCACCGAGCGCCGGGCCCCGGGCCGCAGCTCCCGCTCGGCGTCGGCGCCCCGGGGCGGCCGCACGGTGCCGGCCGCGAGCCGTCGCCGGTACTCGGGGACCTGGTCCAGCCGCGAGCGCCCCCGGACGCGGTCCAGCGCCATCATGATCGCCGCCGTCGCCATGCAGGCGAGGAACGTGGACGGGATCGCCACGGCGAGCAGCCCGAGGTAGTCCACGCCCGTGCCGCCGTCCTCCAGCACGCCCGCGAAGAACACCACCGCGGCCGAGATCGGCGAGGCGGTGATCGCGATCTGCGAGGCGACCACGGCCATCGACAGCGGCCGCGACGGCGGGATGCCGTTCTCCTTGGCGACCTCCGTGATGACCGGCATCGTGGAGAACGCGGTGTGCCCGGTGCCGGCCATGATCGTCATCAGGTAGGTGACCGCGGGGGCGAGGAACGTCAGGTGGCGCGGGTCGCGTCGCAGCAGGCGTGCCGCGAGGGCCACGAGGTAGTCCATGCCGCCGGCGACCTGCAGCGCGGCGATGGCCGCGATGACCGCCATGATGATCGAGACGACGTCGAGCGGCATGTCGCCCGGGGTCACCCCCAGCACCGCGAGCACCAGGACGCCCAGGCCGCCCGCGTAGCCGATCGCGATGCCG
>JAPSIJ010000185.1:0-3247 GCA_031178805.1 Cellulomonas sp.
CCCGCTCCCGGGTGCTGGACCCCGCCGCGGCACCGGGCGACCTGGACGGCGGCACCAGCCGCGGTCCGGTCCGCCGGCCGTCCGTGCGCCGGGTGCGGGCCTGCGCGCTGGGCGACCAGGTGGTCGAGGCGTCGGTGGTCGTGGGGCACGCGGACCGGGTGCGGGCGGTCGCGGTCCGGCTCACCCGGGCGTCGGGCCGGTGGCGGGCCAGCGCCCTCGTCGTCGGCTGACGGACGACGGCGCCCGCCCTCCCCGGTGGGGAGGACGGGCGCCGTCGTGCTGCGCTCCGGGCTCAGCCCCGGCGGCGCTGCTGCTTCGCGGCCTTGCGGCGCGCCTCGCGGTTGCCGGCGGCGTCGTCCTCGGCGGCCTCGCCACCGGCCGGCGCGCCGTCGCCCGCGGCGGTCCCGGCGACGGCCGGCCCGGCCGCACGGCGGCCCGGGCGGGACACCGCGGTGCCGGCGTCGCCGTCCACGCTCGGG
The DNA here is from genome assembly GCA_031178805.1 of Cellulomonas sp. Classification (GTDB taxonomy): domain Bacteria; phylum Actinomycetota; class Actinomycetes; order Actinomycetales; family Cellulomonadaceae; genus Cellulomonas. The sequence continues at coordinate 480 of JAPSIJ010000185.1, forward strand.
GCGGAGTACTGCAGCGGGACCCGGCGCTCCGGCCCGTCGATGCCCTTGGCCACGAGGACGGGCTCCGCCGCACCGTCCGCCGAGGCGCCGTCACCGGTCGCCGCGGTGGCGGCCGGCTCGGCCACCTTGACCTCGAGGTTGAACAGGTAGCCGACGGCCTCCTCCTTGATGGAGCCGGTCATCGCCTGGAACAGCTGGTAGCCCTCGCGCTGGTACTCCACCAGGGGGTCGCGCTGCGCCATCGCGCGCAGGCCGATGCCCTCCTTGAGGTAGTCCATCTCGTAGAGGTGCTCGCGCCACTTGCGGTCCAGCACGGAGAGCACGACGCGCCGCTCGAGCTGGCGCATGCTCGCCTCGCCGAGCGACTTCTCCCGCTCCTCGTAGGCGATGCGGGCGTCGGACAGCAGCTCGGACTTGAGCAGCTCGGGCGTGACCCGGCCCAGGCCGCCTGCCTGCTCCACGACCTCGTCCACCTCGATGGAGACCGGGAACACCGCCTTGAGCGACGTCCACAGCTGCTCCAGGTCCCAGTCCTCCGGGTGGCCCTCGGCGGTCGCCGCGGTCACGTACTCGTCGAGGACGTCCTCGAGGAAGTGCTGGATCTGGTCCTGCATGTCCTCGCCCTCGAGCACGCGGCGGCGCTGCTCGTAGATGACCTCGCGCTGCCGGGACAGCACGTCGTCGTACTTGAGGACGTTCTTGCGGATCTCGAAGTTCCGGGCCTCGACCTGGGACTGCGCGGAGCGGATGCCACGCGTGACGATCTTCGACTCCAGCGGCAGGTCGTCGGGGAACCCGGCGCGGTTCATCATCGACTCGGCCATGCCGGAGTTGAACAGCCGCATCAGGTCGTCCTGCAGCGACAGGTAGAACCGGGACTCGCCCGGGTCGCCCTGCCGGCCGGAGCGGCCGCGCAGCTGGTTGTCGATCCGGCGGGACTCGTGCCGCTCGGTGCCGAGCACGTACAGGCCGCCGAGCTCCACGACCTCGTCGTGCTCCGCGGCGACCGCGTCCTTGGCCTTCTCCAGGGCGTCGGGCCAGGCGGCCTCGTACTCCTCCGGGTTCTCCTTGGCGTCGAGGCCCCGGGCGGCGAGGTCGGCGACCGCCATGAACTCGGCGTTGCCGCCGAGCATGATGTCGGTGCCGCGGCCCGCCATGTTGGTGGCGACGGTGACGGCACCCTTGCGGCCCGCCTGCGCGACGATCGACGCCTCGCGGGCGTGCTGCTTCGCGTTCAGCACCTCGTGCGGGACGCCGGCCTTGCGGAGCTTGCGGGACAGCAGCTCGGACTTCTCGACGCTGGTGGTGCCGACCAGCACGGGCTGGCCCTGGGCGTGCCGCTCGACGATGTCGGCGACGACGGCGTCGAACTTGCCCTCCTCGGCCTTGTAGACCAGGTCCGGCTGGTCGATGCGCTGCATCCCGCGGTTCGTGGGGATGGGCACGACGCCGAGCTTGTAGGTGCCCTGGAACTCGGCCGCCTCGGTCTCGGCGGTACCCGTCATGCCGGCGAGCTTGTCGTAGAGCCGGAAGTAGTTCTGCAGCGTGATCGTGGCGAGGGTCTGGTTCTCGGCCTTGATGACCACGCCCTCCTTCGCCTCGATGGCCTGGTGCATGCCCTCGTTGTAGCGGCGGCCCGGCAGGACGCGGCCGGTGTGCTCGTCGACGATGAGCACCTCGCCCTTGTCGACGATGTAGTCCTTGTCCCGCTTGAACAGCTCCTTGGCCTTGATGGCGTTGTTGAGGAAGCCGATCAGGGGGGTGTTCAGCGACTCGTAGAGGTTGTCGATGCCGAGGTAGTCCTCGACGCGCTCGATGCCCGGCTCCAGGACGCCGACGGTGCGCTTCTTCTCGTCGACCTCGTAGTCGCGCTCGGGCTGCAGCCGGCGCACGACCTTGGCGAACTCGGCGTACCAGCGGTTGGCGTCGCCGGACGCGGGGCCGGAGATGATCAGCGGCGTGCGGGCCTCGTCGATGAGGATCGAGTCGACCTCGTCCACGATCGCGTAGTGGTGGCCGCGCTGCACGAGCTCCTCGGTGCTCCACGCCATGTTGTCGCGCAGGAAGTCGAAGCCGAACTCGTTGTTCGTGCCGTAGGTGATGTCGGCGGCGTACTGCACGCGGCGCTCGGCGGGCGTCTGGCCGCTGACGATGACGCCGGTGGTCAGGCCGAGGAACCGGTAGACGCGGCCCATCAGGTCGGCCTGGTAGCTCGCCAGGTAGTCGTTGACCGTGACGACGTGCACGCCCTTGCCGGACAGCGCGTTGAGGTAGGCCGGCGCGGTGGCGACCAGGGTCTTGCCCTCACCGGTCTTCATCTCGGCGATGTTGCCCAGGTGCAGGGCGGCGCCGCCCATGAGCTGCACGTCGAAGTGCCGCTGGCCGAGGGTGCGGCGCGCGGCCTCGCGCACCGCGGCGAACGCCTCCGCCATCAGGTCGTCCAGCTTCTCGCCGTCGGCGAGGCGGGCGCGGAACCGGTCGGTCTCCTCGCGCAGCTCGGCGTCGGACAGCGCGGTGAAGCTGTCCTCCAGCGCGTTCACCTGCTGGGCGACACCCGACAGCTTCTTGAGGATCCGTCCCTCGCCCAGGCGGAGGACCTTCTCGAGGATCGCAGGCACGTGCACTCCCGACTCGCTGCGCCCCACGTGGCCACGTGCGGCGTCCCGGCGTCCCGACCGCACAGCCGGGTCCGCTCCATCGTAGGTGAGCCTGCGCGATCAGCGGCAACCCGCTCCGGCGCCGGGTGCTCGGCCGGGCGCCCGGCCGGG
>JAPSIJ010000185.1:3347-5446 GCA_031178805.1 Cellulomonas sp.
CGCAGGAACGGCAGCACGTAGTAGCCGTGCACCCGCTGCGGCTCGGGCACGTAGATCTCGATGCGGTAGCGCAGCCCGAACAGCTCCTCGAGCCGGCGGCGCTCGAACACCAGCGGGTCGAACGGGCTGAGCAGCGCCCGGCCGGTCGCCCGGCGCGGGAGGTCCGCGTCGGCGTGCAGGTACACGGGCCGGGCCCAGCCCTCGACGGTCACCGGCACGAGGGTGCCCTCGTCGACCAGGTCGCGGACCGCGCGGCGGGCCCGGGGCCCGCGGATGCGGAAGTAGTCGAGCAGGCAGCGCTCGGAGGCGACGCCGTGCGCCCGCGCCGCGACGGCGAGCAGCGCGCGGACCGCGTCGTCCTCGTCCGGCTCCGGCGCGGCGAACACGTGCGGGGGCAGCACCCGCTCGGTGAGGTCGTAGCACCGCTCGAACTGCGGGTTCCGCCGGGCGGACGCGACCTGGCCGGTGAAGAACAGGTACTCCAGCACCCGCTTGGCGGCGGTCCAGTTCCAGCCCCACTCCGTCCGGTCCCGGGGCGCGTCGCCCTCGACGCGGGCGTGCACCTCGCTCGCGGTCAGCGGGCCGTCGGCGGCGATCATCGCCAGCACCTCCCCGACCAGCGGCGAGTACCGCAGCGGCACCTCGCGGATCGAGCCCCACGCGTGCTGCTGGTACGCCCGCCGCCGCCAGCCCAGCAGCGCGTACGTCTCCGGGGGCACGTACGACGCCTCGTGCGCCCAGGTCTCGACCAGCCGGCGCGGGGCGCGGCCCGCGGCGCGGTCCAGCAGCGCGGGGTCGTACGGGCCGATCCGGGAGAACGCCGGCATCAGGTGGGCGCGCGCGACGACGTTCACCGAGTCGATCTGCAGCAGCCCGACGCGGTCGACCACCTGCTGCAGGTGGCGCAGCGTGGCCGGGCCGGAGCGCTCGGCGCGGGGGCGGTCGAGGCCCTGGGCGCGCAGCGCGACCCGGCGCGCCTGCGACAGCGACAGGCTCCCGGACGGGCGGTGCGCGGTCCCGGCCCGGCGGGCGGGCGCGGCGACGTCCTGCGTGGTCATCGCCCCATCGTGCCGCCCGCCACCGACACGGGCCCGCCGGCCCCGGGCACGACCGCGCCCGCCGACCGGAGGGTCGTCGGCGGGCGCGGTGCTCGGGCGGCCGGGCCTCAGCGCTGGGCGGCGGCCCCGGCCGGCGCGGCGCCGCCGGTGGGCGTGGTCGGCACGCCGCCGGTGCTGGTCACCGCGGCGTCCAGCTTGATGACGCCGTAGCTCCAGCCGCGCCGCCGGTAGGCGACCGAGGGCTGGGCGGTCTCGGCGTCGACGAAGAGGAAGAAGTCGTGGCCGACCAGCTCCATCTCGTACAGCGCGTCGTCGATCGTCATCGGCTGGGCGACGTGCACCTTCTCGCGGATGACGACGGGCGAGTCGCCGAGGGTGGTCTCCACGACCCCGTCGGCGTCGGGCGCCGGGCGGGCCGGCTCGGGCTCGGGCTCCGGCTCGGGCAGCGGCGGCAGCGCCTCGGCCGCGGGCGCCGGGATGCGGCGGTGGTTCTTGCGGCGGTCGCGCGCCCGGCGCAGCCGCTCGGCGAGCTTGTCGATCGCCAGGTCGAAGGCCCCGTACCGGTCGTCCGCGCACGCCTCGGCCCGGATCACCGGTCCCTTGCCGACCACCGTCATCTCCACCCGCTCGGCGGCAGCGGCCTGCCGGGGGTTCGGCTCGTGGGTCACCTCGACGTCGATGCGCTGCGCGCGCGACGCGAGCGTCTCGAGCTTGGCGAGCTTGTCCTCGACGTGACGACGGAACCGCTCGGGGACGTCGGTGTGACGACCGGTGACGACGATCTCCATGGGAAACCTCCTGGAGGTCCGGGGGCGGGTCGGTGCCCGCCCGGCAGCATGCTTCGGACGCCCTCGTGGGGCGGATAGCGCGGCACCACCTCCTCGTGCGGGCACGCCCGCCGAGACCCGGCAGCCGGTCGACGTCCCTGCCGTCCGGCTCTGGGGCACCACGCTAGCCCGGCTCGGGCGAGCCTTCCAACCAGGCGGTCGGTGACCCGGGCGGACGGGTGACCGCGAGCACCAGCGCGCCCGTGACCTGCGC
>JAPSIJ010000186.1 GCA_031178805.1 Cellulomonas sp.
CTGGGTGCGCCTGACCCGGCTGCCTCGCCGGGGTGCCCGGCCGGACGAGATCGCTTCGCCGGGCTGCCCGGCCGGTGCGCCTCGCCGCGGTGCCGGGCGGTGCCGGCCGGCCGGACGGCTCAGGCCTCGCGCGCGCCGTGGTGGACGTGGGCGTTCCGCGCGGCCGGGACCACCATCGGCGTGCCGGTCTCCGGGTCCGGGACCACGCGCGCGGCCAGGCCGAACACGTCCCGGACCAGCGACTCGGTGACGACCTGCTCCGCCGGGCCCTGCGCCACGACCCGGCCGTCCTTCATCGCGATGACGTGCGAGCCGTACCGCGCGGCCTGGTTCAGGTCGTGCAGCACCGCGACCAGCGTCCGGCCCTCCTCGTGCAGCCGGGCGCAGAGGTCCATCACCTCGTACTGGTGCGCGATGTCCAGGAACGTCGTCGGCTCGTCCAGCAGCAGCAGGTCCGTCTCCTGCGCGAGCGCCATCGCGAGCCACGCCCGCTGCCGCTGCCCGCCGGACAGCTCGGAGACGAACCGGTCCGCCAGGTCCGTCACCTCCGTCGCCGCCATCGCCGCCGCCACCGCGCGGGCGTCCTCGGGCGACCACTGCCGCAGCAGCCCCTGGTGCGGGTAGCGGCCGCGCGCCACGAGGTCCGCGACCGTGATCGCCTCCGGCGCGATCGGGCTCTGCGGGAGCAGCGCCAGCCGGCGGGCGATCGCCTTCGTCCGCAGCCCGGCCATCGGCGCGCCGTCCAGCAGCACCTGACCGGCGCGCGGCTTCAGCGTCCGGGCCAGCGCGCGCAGCAGCGTCGACTTCCCGCAGCCGTTCGGGCCGATGATCACGGTGAACGAGCCGCGCGGGATCTCCACCGTCAGGTCCTCGGCGACGACCAGCCGGTCGTAGGCCAGCGTGACCCCCTGCGTCGCCAGCGGCGCCGGCGTCGTCGTGCTCAGCGTGGCGGTCATGCCGTCCCCTTCCTCCACTCGCGCACCAGGAGGTACGCGAGGTACGAGCCGCCGAGCAGCGCGGTCAGCACCCCGACGGGGTACTGCACGCCCCACGGCGCGTTCTGGGCGAGCAGGTCCGCGCCCACCAGCAGCGCCGACCCCGTGCACGCGGCCGCGACCATCCCCGGCCCCGTCGACCGGGTCAGCCGCCGCGCGATCTGCGGCGCCGTCAGCGCGATGAACGACACCGGCCCGCACACCGTCACCGCCGCCGCGGTCAGCGCGACACCCACCGCGATCGCCAGCGTCCGGGTGCGCCCCGGCTCGACGCCCAGCGCCGTCGCGGCGTCGTCGCCCATCTCCACCAGCTGCAGGCGGCGGGTCAGGGTCAGCGCGAGCGGCAGCAGCACCACCAGGGCCAGCGCGATCGTCCGGACGTGGCCGCCGTTGCGGGACAGCAGGCTGCCGTTCAGCCACGCCGCGACGACCTGCGCCTCCTCCGTCGTCGCCCGCGCCAGCGCGAGCTGCACGAAGGCCAGCGCCATCGCCCCGACCGCGATGCCGACCACCACCATCCGGAACGGCGCCTTCACCCCGCGGCCCGCGCCCAGCAGCACCAGGCCGACCGCGACCCCCGCGCCGACCAGCGCGCCCACGGGCCCCGGCAGCACCCCCGGCCACACCAGCGTCGCCGCGGCCGCCCCCGCCGCCGCACCGGCCCCCAGGCCGATCACGTCCGGGCTGCCGAGCGGGTTGCGCGTCACGCTCTGGAAGATCGCGCCCGCGACCCCGAAGGCCGCGCCGGCGCCGACCGCGACGCCGATCCGCGGCGCGCGGTTGGACCAGAGCACCCACTCCTGCGCCTTCGAGCCGTTCCCCGCCAGCACCGCGGGCAGCTCCGCGGGCGTGATGCCCAGCCGGCCCAGCGCCAGCGTGACCAGGGCCAGCACCAGCACCGCCAGCACCGCACCGACGCACACCACGACCGCCCGGCGGTTCACCCGGACCGCCACCGCGGCGGCGGTCCGGCGGCCGGTCGCCCGGTCCGGCGGCCCCGCCGGGCGCGGCGGCTCCTGCGGCTCCGGCGTGCGCGCCGGGGCGCTCGTCGTCGTCACAGCCCGACCCTCCCCCGGCGCACGGCCACCACCAGGAACGGCGCCCCCACGAACGCCGTCACCACCCCGACCATCAGCTCACCCGGACGCGCCACCACCCGGCCGACCACGTCCGCCGCGAGCAGCAGCACCGGGCCGAGCAGCGCGCAGTACGGCAGCAGCCACCGGTGGTCCGACCCCGTGAACGACCGCACCACCAACGGCACCGCCAGCCCCACGAACGCCACCGGCCCCACCGCCGCGACCGACGCCGCCGCCAGCACCGTCGCCGACGCCCCCGCCAGCGCGCGCGTCCGGCCCGCGTTCAGGCCCAGCGACGTCGCCGTCTCGTCGCCCAGGGCCAGCGCGTTCAGGCCGCGGGTCAGCAGCGCCGCCAGCAGCAGCCCCGCCAGCACGTACGGCAGCACGAGGCCCACCGTGTCCTCCGGTCGGCCCGCCAGGGAGCCGATCACCCAGAACCGGTAGGTGGTGAACACCTCCGTGTCCGCCAGCGTCACCGCCTGCACCAGTGCCGTCAGCACCGCCGCGATCGCCGCGCCCGCCAGCACCAGGCGCACCGGCGTCGCGCGGCCGCGCGGGCCGCCCGAGCCGATCAGGTACACCGCCACCGTCGCCACCACCGCGCCCGGCAGCGCCGCCCACACCGACCGGCCCGCCGTCCCGCCCGACAGCGCCGTCACCAGCACCACCGACGCCGACGCCCCCGCGTTCACCCCGAGCAGCCCCGGATCGCCCAGCGGGTTCCGGGTCAGGCCCTGGATCACCGCGCCCGACACCGCCAGCGCCGCGCCGGCCAGCACCCCCAGCGCCGTCCGGGACAGCCGCGACTGCACCACCGCGGAGGTGTACCCGTCGTCCGGGTGGAGCCACGCCGACCACACGTCGCCGAGCGGCACCGACTTCGCCCCCACCGCCACGCTCAGCCCGCACGTCAGCACCAGCAGGGCCAGCGCCGCCAGCAGGCCCGCCGCCAGCAGCCACGCGCGCGACCGCGAGCCCCGCGCGGAGGTGCGCGGGGCTCGCGGTGCGGTGACGGTCGTGGTCACAGGAGGTCGTCCGGTCTCCGGCCCGTCGGCCGGTGCAGGGAAGGCGGTCGCGAGGTCAGGAGACCTTCGCTACGACCTCCGCGATCTGCGGCACGTACGCGTCCAGGGCGTACGGCACGCTCAGCGGCGTCGCGATCGTCACGGCCATGCCGAGCTGGCGGTCGACCATCGGCAGGTACGCGCCCGACTGGAACGCCGGCATCTGCTGCCACAGCGGCTGCGCCTCCGTGGCGGCCTGCTCGTCCTCGTCGTTGAACCAGGTGAACAGCACCTGCACGTCGTCGAGCACGTCGGCGTTCTCGAGGCCCAGCGTCGCGTAGTACGCGCCCTGGTCCGGCTCCAGGGCCGCCGCCGACGGCGCCAGCTCCAGGCCCAGGCTGGACAGCAGCGCCACGCGGGTGTCACCCGGCATGTACACGCCCAGCGAGCCCGGCTGGTCCCCGCCGTAGACGTACGCGTAGGTCACGCCCGCGAACTCCGGGTGCTCCTCCTTGACCGCGTCGAACTCCGCCTGGATGCCCTCGACGAGCTCCTCGCCCTTCGCGGGCTCGCCCAGCGCCTCCGCCGCGATCGTGATCTGGTCCTCGACGGACGTCGCCCACGGCTCACCGGGGTACGCCACCACCGGCGCGAAGTCCGACAGCTGGTCGAACGTCGCCTGGTCGATGCCCGACTGCGTCGCCAGGATCAGGTCCGGCTCCAGGGCGATGATCGCCTCGACGTCCAGCTCCGGGTACATCGTGATGGTCTCGGGCAGCTCCGCGCCCTGCTCCTCCACGGCGTCGCGGAACCACGGCTGGTAGCCGTCCTCGTCACCCGCCCAGTCGTCGCTCTCGATGCCCACCGGCACCGTGCCCAGCGAGAAGGCGATGTCCGCGGCACCCCAGCCCAGGGCGACGACGCGCTCGGGCTTCTGCTCGATCGTCGCCTCGCCGAGGGACGACTCGATCGTCACGGGGAACGCGTCGGCCGCGGCCGCGTCGTCCGCGCCGGCGGTCGGGTCGTCGGCGGTGTCGTCGCCGCCACCGCAGGCGGACAGCGTCAGGGCGACCGCGCCGACGACGGCGACGGTGGCCAGCGCACGGCGGGCGGCCGGGCGAGGGAGGGACGTGCGAGCGTGCACGAGGGTGCTCCGATCCGAAGGGCGACGGGCAGCCGCGCCGGTACCGAGCCCCTGGCTCGCGGACCGACGTCGGCGCCGCAACAATGAGGCAAGCCTAACCTACGGCCGCGGGCCCTCCGGACCAAGACCGCGTCCGTCCCGCGGACAGACGGGGCGGCCGCGCCGGGGCACTCGACGGCTGCTCGCGGACGGGGAGTCGTGCGCCGGGTCGCGCCCGTCCCGCGGGGTACTCGCGACGCCCGCGGATCAGAGCGCCAGCGGGGCGCCCGTCAGCCGCTCGTACGCCTCGAGGTAGCGGGTGCGGGTCCGGGCCACGACGTCCGCGGGCAGCAGGGGCGGCTCGGTGTCCGCGGCCCGGTCCCAGCCCGACTCGGGCGACGTCAGCCAGTCGCGGACGAACTGCTTGTCGAAGCTCGCCTGCGCGCGACCCGGCTGCCAGTCGTCGGCCGGCCAGAACCGGGACGAGTCGGGGGTCAGCACCTCGTCGCCGAGCGTGAGGGCGCCCGTGGTCGGGTCCAGGCCGAACTCGAGCTTCGTGTCGGCGAGGATCACGCCGCGGTCGCGGGCGACGGCCTCGGCGCGCGCGTAGACGGCGAGGGTCAGGTCGCGCAGCTCCTCGGCGCGCTCCCGGCCCAGGCGCTCGGCCACCACGTCGATGCTGACGTTCTCGTCGTGCTCGCCCAGCTCGGCCTTCGTCGCGGGGGTGAAGATCGGCTCGGGGAGCCGGGAGCCGTCGACCAGCCCGTCCGGCAGCGGGATGCCGGTCACCGCACCGCCGGCCCGGTACTCCGCGAGGCCCGACCCGGTGAGGTAGCCGCGCGCGACGCACTCCACCGGCAGCATGTCGAGCCGACGGCACACCATCGCCCGGCCGAGGACCGCCTCGGGGACCTCCGGGGCGTCGGCGCTGAGCACGTGGTTCGGGACCAGGTCCTCGAGCTGCTCGAACCACCACAGGCTGAGCCGGGTGAGCACCACGCCCTTGTCCGGGATGCCGGGGCTCAGCACGTGGTCATACGCGCTGACGCGGTCGCTCGCGACGACCAGGACCACGTCGCCGTGCTTCTCCGCGACGGCGGCGCCCTCCTCCTGCGTGGTGTCGGGGACGTAGAGGTCACGGACCTTGCCGGAGTGCGTGTGCGTCCAGCCGGGCAGGGCGAGGGCGGTCATGGGAGCCATCCTGCCGCACCGGGCATACTCGCCCGCATGGAGCTTC
>JAPSIJ010000187.1 GCA_031178805.1 Cellulomonas sp.
CCGGACTCGACGTCGGCGCGCAGCCGCTCCAGGGCGTCGAGCATCCCGGCGAGCGCCGCGTCGTCCAGCAGGCCGGCGGCGTGCAGCACCCGGGCGTGCGCCCGGGAGCCGGCGAGGTCCTGCGGCGCGAGCCGCCAGTCGAACTGGGTGCTCTTGGACAACGCGGCGAGCGCGTCGGCGGGGCCGCCGGCGAACCGGCCGCCCCAGAGCGCCCCGGCCTGCTCAGGCACCGGTGCCGCCGATGCCGCCCTGCGAGCCGAGGTCCTCGGCGTTGCCGAACTTCACGTCGCGCGCGGCGGCGAGCTTGGACGACAGGCCGTAGATCTCGATGAAGCCGCGCGCCGCCGACTGGTCGAAGGTGTCGCCCGAGTCGTAGGTGGCGAGGTTGAAGTCGTACAGGCTGGACTCGGAGCGCCGGCCGGTGACCGTGGCGCGGCCGCCGTGCAGCACCATCCGGATCTCGCCGGTGACGTAGCGCTGGGTGTCGTCGATGAAGGTGTCGAGCGACTTCTTCAGCGGGGAGAACCACTGGCCGTCGTAGACCAGCTCGGTCCAGCGCTGCTCGACCATCCGCTTGAACCGGGCCTGCTCGCGCTCGACGGTGACGTTCTCGAGCTCCTGGTGCGCGGCGATCAGCGCCATCGCGCCGGGCGCCTCGTACACCTCGCGGGACTTGATGCCCACCAGGCGGTCCTCGACGATGTCGATCCGGCCGACGCCCTGGGCGCCCGCGCGGCGGTTCATCTCCTGGATCGCCTGCAGCGGGGTGACCGGCACACCGTCCAGCGCCACGGGCACGCCCTGCTCGAACGTGATGACGACCTCGTCCGCGACCGGCGGGAAGGTCGGGTCGTCGGAGTAGGTGTAGACGTCCTTGGTCGGCGCGTTCCAGATGTCCTCGAGGAAGCCGGTCTCGACGGCGCGGCCCCACACGTTCTGGTCGATGGAGAACGGGTTGTGCTTGGTGGTCGCGATCGGCAGCTGCTTGCGCTCGGCGAACTCGATCGCCTTGTCGCGGGTCAGCGCGAGGTCGCGGACCGGCGCGAGGCACTTCAGGTCCGGGGCGAGCGAGGTGATGCCGACCTCGAACCGCACCTGGTCGTTGCCCTTGCCGGTGCAGCCGTGCGCGACGGTGGTCGCGCCGAACTGGCGGGCGGCCCGCACCAGGTGCTTGACGATGACCGGCCGGGACAGCGCGGACACCAGCGGGTACTTGTCCAGGTACAGGCCGTTGGCCCGCAGCGCCGGCATGCAGTACTCGGCGGCGAACTCGTCGCGGGCGTCGGCGACGTAGGCCTCGACGGCGCCGCAGTCGAGCGCGCGGCGGCGGATGACCTCGAGGTCCTCGCCGCCCTGGCCGACGTCGACCGCCACGGCGATCACCTCGGCGCCGGTGGCCTCGGCGATCCAGCCGATGCCCACGGAGGTGTCCAGGCCGCCCGAGTAGGCGAGGACGACGCGCTCAGTCATGTTCTTCTCTTTCGTGACGGGGTGGGTCAGGAGGTCGGGTGCGGCGGGCCGGCTCAGCCGGTCATCGCCAGCTCGAGGAACCGCGCGGCCAGCGCGGTGCCCTCGGGGCCGTCGGCGCCCTCGCGGGCGATGACGAGGACGGTGTCGTCCCCGGCGATCGTGCCGAGCACGCCCGGCAGCACGGAGTGGTCGATCGCGGAGGCGAGGAACTGGGCGGCGCCGGGCGGGGTGCGCAGGACGACGAGGCTGCCGGACGCCTCGGCGGTGACCAGCAGCTCGGAGCAGAGCCGGGCCAGCCGGGACGCGAGGGCCTCGGCGTCCACCACGGGCGCGGGCGACCGGTCGCCGCCCTCCCCCGGCGCCGCGTACGCGAGCGAGCCGGTGGGCGTGCGGATCTTCACCGCGCGCAGCTCGACGAGGTCCCGGGACAGCGTGGCCTGGGTGACCGTGACGCCCTGGTGCGCGAGCAGGTCGGCGAGCTCGGACTGCGAGTGCACGGGCTGGCGGGCCAGCAGGTCGCGGATCAGGGCGTGCCGGGCCGCCTTGGTCGCCGGCACCCGGCCGGTGGTGGTGGGCGGCTCCTCCACGGGGCCCGTCGCGGGGCCGGTCGCGGCGCTCACGCGCGCTCCAGCAGCCAGGTGAGCAGCGCCTTCTGGGCGTGCAGCCGGTTCTCGGCCTCGTCCCAGACGACCGCCTGCGGCCCGTCGAGCACCTCGGCGGTGATCTCCTTGCCGCGGTAGGCGGGCAGGCAGTGCAGCACCAGGGCGTCCGGCGCGGCGAGGGCGAGCGCCGCGGCGTCCAGCCGGTACGGCACGAACGGCTGCTCGCGCTCGGCGGCCTCGTCCTCCTGGCCCATGGAGACCCAGGTGTCGGTGGCGACGGCGTCCGCGCCAGCGACGGCCGCGGCCAGGTCGTCGGTGACCGTCACCGAGCCGCCGGTGGTGGCGGCGACCGCGGCGGCGGCCTCGACCACGGCGGGTGCCGGCGGGTAGGCCGCCGGCGTGGCGATCCGGACGTGCAGCCCCGCGGTGGCGCCGCCGAGCAGGTAGGAGTGCGCCATGTTGTTCGACCCGTCGCCGGTGTAGGCGAGCGTCAGCCCGCGCAGGCCCGCGACGCCGCCCCGGTGCTGGGCCAGGGTCAGCAGGTCGGCGAGCACCTGGCACGGGTGGAAGTCGTCGGTGAGCGCGTTCACCACCGGGACGCCCGCGTGCGCCGCCATCTGCTCGATCCGGTCCTGCGCGTGCGTGCGCCAGACGATCGCGGCGACCTGCGGGCCCAGCACCCGGGCGGTGTCGGCCACCGACTCGCGGACGCCGATCCGGGCGAGCGTGCCGTCGACGGCCAGGGGGTAGCCCCCGAGCTCGGCGACGCCGGCGGTGAACGACACCTGGGTGCGCAGGGTCGGCTTGTCGAAGATGATCGCGACGGCCCGCGGGCCGGCCAGGGGCTGCCGGGCGAACCGGTCGCCGCGCAGGGTCAGGCCGAGCTCCAGCACCTCGGCCTGCTCGGCCGGGCTCAGGTCGTCGTCGCGCAGGAAGTGCCGGGTCACGCGCCCGCCCCCGTCCCGAGGTCGTGCGGCAGGCCGGCGAGGAAGTCGGTGAACGTCGCGGCCTGCTCGCGGGTCAGCACGAACGGCGGGGCCATCCGCACGGTGCTCGGCGTGCACGGGTTGACGACGAAGCCGGCCGCCAGGGCCCGGGCCGCGACGTCCGCCGCCACCGGGGCGGTCAGCTCGACCGCGATCAGCAGGCCCTCGCCGCGCACCTCCGTGACCAGCGGGTGGCCGAGCGCCGCGAGCTGCTCCCGCCACCAGGCGCCGAGCTCCGTGACGTGCGCCAGCAGGCCGTCGCGCTCGATCACGCCGATGGTGGCGAGCGCGGCGGCGGAGGCCACCGGGTTGCCGCCGAACGTGGTGCCGTGCTGCCCGCGCCCGAGCAGGGTCGCCGCCCGCTCGCCGTACGCGACGACCGCGCCGACCGGGAACCCGCCGCCGAGGCCCTTGGCGAGCGTGACCACGTCGGGCCGGGCGCCGCCGCCGAGGTGCGGGTGCTGGTGCGCCAGCCAGGTGCCGGTCCGGCCCATGCCGGTCTGCACCTCGTCGAGCACCAGCAGCGTGCCGTGCGCGGCGGTGAGCTCGCGGGCCCGCGCCAGGTAGCCGGGCGGCAGCGGCAGCACGCCGGCCTCGCCCTGGATCGGCTCGAGGAACAGCGCCGCGACCCGGTCCCCCGCGTCGCCGGCGAACGCGGCCTCCAGGGCGGCGGTGTCGCCGAACGGCAGGAACTCCACGCCGCCGGGCAGCGGCTCGAACGGCTCGCGGTACGCGGCCTTGGACGTCAGGGCGAGCGCGCCCATCGACCGGCCGTGGAACGCGCCCTCCAGCGCGAGCACCCGGGTGCGCGGGCCGGCGGGGCCGGTGCTGTTGCGGCGGGCCATCTTGAACGCCGCCTCGGTCGCCTCGGTGCCCGAGTTGGTGAGGAACACCCGGGACCCCTCCGGCGCGTCGGCGAGGGCGAGCAGCCGCTCGGCCAGCGCGATCTGGGTGGGGCTGGCGAAGAAGTTCGAGATGTGGCCGAGCGTGCCGAGCTGCGCGGAGACGGCCGCGGTCAGCGTCGGGTGCGCGTGCCCCAGGGAGTTCACGGCGATGCCGCCGAGCAGGTCCAGGTAGCGGGTGCCGTCGGCGTCCCACACGTACGGGCCCTCGCCGCGGACCAGCACGCGCTGCGGCGCCCCGAAGGTGTCCATCAGGGCGTGGCCGTACCGCTCGGTCCAGCTGGCGACGGAGCCGGGGCCGACCAGGTCGGCGCCGGCGTCCGGGGTCAGGTGCTGCTCGGTCACTCAGCTCACCTCGGGGACGTGGGGGACGTGCGGGGCCGCGACCTGCGGGATCGGCGCGGTGAACGGGGAGGGCACGGGCTCGTCGTCGGGCAGCACCATCGTGCCGATGCCCTCGGAGGTGAAGACCTCGACCAGGACGGAGTGCGCCTGCCGGCCGTCGATGACGTGGGCGCGGCCCACGCCGCCCTGCACGGCCCGCCAGCACGCCTCCATCTTCGGCCGCATGCCGGCGTCCAGGGACGGCAGCAGGTCGGCCAGGGCGCCGGCGCGGATCCGCCGGGCGAGCGACGTCCGGTCCGGCCAGCTGGTGTACAGGCCCTCGACGTCGGTGAGCACGATGAGCTTGCGGGCGCCGAGCGCGACGGCCAGGGCGGCCGCGGCGGTGTCGGCGTTCACGTTCAGCACCTGCGTGGGGTCCTCGACGTCCGGCGCGACCGTGGAGACCACCGGGATCCGGCCCGCGTCGAGCAGGTCGTGCACCGCGCCGGGGTTGACCTCCACCACGTCGCCGACCAGGCCGACGTCCACCTGCTCGCCGCCGACGGTCGCCGTGCGCCGCCGCGCCCGCAGCAGGCCGCCGTCCTCGCCGGACAGGCCGACGGCGTACGGGCCGTGCGCGTTCAGCAGGCCGACGAGCTCGCGGGACACCTGCCCCGTGAGCACCATCCGGACGACCTCCATCGCCTCCGGCGTGGTGACGCGCAGGCCGCCGCGGAACTCGGACTCGATGCCGAGCCGGTCGAGCATGGCGTTGATCTGCGGGCCCCCGCCGTGCACCACGACGGGGCGCAGGCCGACCTGGCGCAGGAACACCATGTCCTCGGCGAACGCGCGCTTGAGGTCGTCGTCGACCATCGCGTTGCCGCCGTACTTGACGACGACGAGCGCGCCGGCGAACCGCTGCAGCCAGGGCAGCGCCTCGATCAGCACCTCGGCCTTCTGGTCCGGGCGCAGGTCGGTGCGGGTGTCGAACGCCGCGTCGTGCGGCGGCGGGGCGTCGAGGCTCATGTGGAGTACGCGCTGTTCTCGTGGACGTAGTCGTGGGTCAGGTCGTTGGTCCAGACGGTGGCGGTGGCGTCGCCGGCGTGCAGGTCGACGTCGACGCGCACCTCGCGGGCCGC